>CAYNQH010000001.1:0-26792 GCA_964399255.1 uncultured Methanosarcinales archaeon
CGAGAAACTTGTAAGCCCTATTGTCAAAGAATCAAAAGATGCATTAAAAGAGGTTAAAGAGGGCATTGGATTAATATTCATAGACGGAGCTCATGAGTATGACCTTGTCAAGCTTGATTACAAGCTCTGGTCTCCTAAGGTTGTGGAGGGAGGGATAATAGCTTTCCATGATACTATAGGTTTTGAAGGTCCGAGAAAGCTTGTACGTGAAGAGATATATAAATCCAAAAAATTTAGAAATGTGGGTTTTGTAGACACTATAACCTTTGCTGAAAAAGTAAAATCAAACTCTCTTAAGGATAGGATGAGGAACAGAATCATGCTTCTTTTGAGGGATTTATTTGAGATAACTTATTATTTATTCGTAAAGATTAGGGGACGAAATGATATTCAATCAACCGGTTAGTCTCATTTAAAATGAAGAAAAAGAATATTGAAATTATCCTGTTAGCATTATTATACTTCTGTGTGCTATTTGCCTGGACCAGGCCGATAAATGAGATGCCATTTGGTGATGTCGATTCAAGTACACATTTCACTTCTGGAGACTGGATGGGCCAGAATGACAAAGCAATATGGAAAGTCCCTTACTATATGAACTCAATAATCCTGAATGAAACCTCTCAAGGGTATTTAGGCTATCCACCTCAATTCAACACAATAGAGGCCATCTCTCAGATAGTTGGAGGGCATAGGATAATCTCTCCTTATATAATCATAGCATTGCTGTGCTCTATTATAGTATTATCTTCCTACTTCCTGATAAGAAATTTGTATGGTTTTTGGCCAGCTTTCTTGTCAAGCCTGCTACTTGGATTCTCGACAAGGGATTATATGGTATATTTATGGGCTCAATGGCCTCAGGCGGTTTCTTATGCTTTTATCCCCATTGTAGTGTACGCTTATTATAAATATGTTGAGGCATATCTTGGCAAAGAAAAGCATAGCTGGAGATATTTCATAATAGTCTCTGTTTTATTGGCGACACAGTACATGATGCATCCTATGGGTATTTTTATCTCTGGGGCAATACTGTTTATATACAGTCTTATCCTTCTTTTCAAGGACAAAAAGATACCTTTCAATATTAAGCATTGCATAGCCTTGATTACCTTATTTTTTATAATAGTCATAGTATTAGCTCCTTTGCAGTTCCGTGTTTTTCTCGGATCTCTTGGAGTCATCGACATAGGGCTTTATGGAGGGGGAGAGAAAGGAGGCGTTTCAGCTATAAAATTACAGCATCTTGGAGACCTCTTTTCTTGGAGCAAGATTCCAGAGAACCTTGCAGGCGTCCCAGCTAGCTATTACACTTACAGCGGTAGTCACGGAGGTTATTGGACGCTTCCTCTCTTGATCTTAGGCCTTCTTGTGGTATTTACAAGAAGAGAGAGAAAGGACCTGCTTATGATATCCTGGTTGATAACTCTTTATATAGCGATCCATATAGGTGTTCTGAACCTTCCCAAAGCTCATCGTCTATTGGCTAGTGAAGCCTATCTGTTTTATCCTTTGATAGGGATTGCTCTGATAGCTATTCCTTCTCTAATCAATGTAAAAGAGCCCTATAAAAGATATCTTAAGACTGGATTGATAATAATTTTTATCCTTCTTGCAATAAATTTCAACGCAAAGCCAGCTTATGATACTCTTAGTGTAGCTTATGCAGGCATAGGAAGGATAACTCCTATACAGTATGAAGCGGCGGACTGGATAAGGAACAATCTGCCTGAGAAGGCCATGATATATCAGACAGGCACCCCATTTTTAGCCAAGAAAAAATGGATAAGGGCATTATCTTTTAGGACTATAAATTACAATGTTTCTTTAGTTCCAGATCTTAATCTGGAAGGATTTGAATATGTCTTATTGGACTATTCTGACTTGTCTATTTTGAGCAGTGATCCCCATATAAAAGAGATTATATCATTCCATCAAAAGTGGGAGCAGGATAATCTGGCTGATAAGCCTGTTTTGTATAATAAGAACCATATCAAGGTGTATGCAATTGAATAAACAAGGTAATTTGGATAAAGAGACAAAATCAGTGATAATCAGCTTAGTGATAGCTAGCCTTATTTTCTTTACGGTTTTATTTGGTTTTGTAGGTCTTAGAACAATATCCTCTCTTGCTTTATTTGTTATCCCTGTTTTCCTTATTCTGGACAACTTTGATTTTTCTCTGGGAGAGAAGACAATATTCTCTTTCTTCTTGGGTTTAGGCATTTATTCTACTTTAGTATATTATACTGCCCTTCTTATAGGATCAATAAAGTTTGCGATGATAATAGTATTTGTTGTATTGACTTTCGCAGGATTATTCCTCTCAAAATTTAAGAAATAGCTTCATGAGGGGATTATATTATCTTTTCTTTCCTGGCAACCCAAAATACAGAAATTGTTATCATGACAAAAGGGAGGATAATTCCATGGTACTTGATATGCACCCCAATTAATCCAAGATAGTTGCTAGAAATAACTACTGAAGCAGCACCTAGCACAGAGCCTGCTATAAATCTTTCTATGAATCCAAGCTTATCTTGCCAATAGAACATCAGGCAGAATCCTGGCAGTACAAAAAGCCAGAAGAATGCCGAAGTCACTCTAATCACTGTCAGCATTTCTTCTTGGGAGAAGGCTATTTTGGATATTATAGATACTGTTATGAATATGATAATTATATAACCAAGTTCAGTCTTTACCTTGCTTATGGTTTCATTTATCTTTTTATTCAAATGCAATCATCTCCAGGTTTTTCGTTATGGATTATAGAAAAATAACCGTTTGAAAATGTCTCTTTTATCCATTCTTTTTTAAGTATTAAATCCTTGATATAATTATTATACTGTGCTAGGGCAGGTGCATAGCTGCTCCCCGTCTGGAAGATGTAGTAGTCGAAGGAGCAGACATCTCTCGGGACCTGTTTTTGTAGATTAGGGTCTTCATCATAGTAGAACTTAAAATTTAAGAGAGATGTCCTGTGAGGTATCATCCGACTGCACCCCTCTACTATATCCCCTGCTTTGTAATATCTTTTGACAGACTGGTTTTTTAATGTTTCGATATAATCATCTAGATTTATGATATATGTTCTTCTATGCGTGGTCCCAAACATGTTTGATTGGCTAAGTCCATCAACATAAAAAAAGAAGATCTTTGAGTCTTGGGGGGTATTTGTCCTTATCCATTTTATACTATCCCAGAATACTGGACTTACCATCCCATTGAAATTCATGTCAACCTTGTACGAGAAAGCTATAAGAATTATGATCAGTAATCCCACTACTACTGATAGGCCTGTTTTCCATTTCTTGGTGATAAGTCCGACTGCGTAATATGTGAATATTCCAAAGAATATAGCAAGATAAATCGGCCACATAAACCTTAGGGTGACAGTCCTTTTTCCAAAACCTAAGTAATTTGTAAAACCAAGTATGAACATTATAACACCAAGAAAGATAGCCTTGTTATTTGATTTTCTGATTAGGAATAGTGAAACCACTAACCCTATTATTATAGGGATTAGGAGCCATAGCCCAAAATCTTTAAGATAAGGTACTGGTATCCCAATAGTCGCCCAGCTTATCTCACTGGTCTTGGATAATGTTTCTCCACGACCAAGCCACATCCCATAGAACTTAATAATCTCATCGAGGGAGATTATGAAAAATATAATGCCTCCAAAGATATATGCTTTTATCTCTTCTTTACCTAACTTTTTCTGTAAAACTCTGTAACCAACCCATATTGCACCAAGAATTCCAAAAATGATAAATTCAGGATAATGTGTCATGAAGATGCCGCTTACAAAAAGTGCCAAAGGGATGAACATATATCTTTCTTTTATTACAGTGAGAGCCCAAAAAGAGGAGGTAAAGAACAGGTACGCAACTGCAGACTGCCACTGAGCCCATGTAAACCCAGAGATAAAAACGTTTGTGAATAACAACAATGAAACAGGCATGGACAAAATTGCTATATTCTTATTGAACTTTCTTATTATTATATAGACTAAGAAAACATTTAGGATTGAGAAAAGCATAGTTAGAAGGTAGATAGAATCATAGCTTTCAATACCCCCCATGAATGAAAAGAGCGAAGCGAATATGTAATTATTTGGTGGAAGACAAAGGTGAACATCTTTGTATCCTCCTACGTACCAAGGTGAGAAATATTTTGCATACCCTTGTTCTTTGACATTGTCAGTAGTCAGGTAATGGATAAAATTATCAGAAGCCATGAAAGCATAAGGATAGTCATGAGAAATCCTCTTGTCTAAGATGTTTGCAGGACCTATATAGATAAGTGCTCCGAATAAGATTATTAGAAAGATAAATTCAAGAGGTAGCTTTATTTTTTTGTCATTCATTTTATATCCTTATTGATTTTGGTTTCTGTTTTTCTATATAAATCTTGTGCCATAGTGCGAAATTTACAAGGCTCCACAGCTGTCTTCCATAGTATAGCCTGCTTTTATCATAGTTTTTAAATATTTTCTCTATATATTCCTCTCTGAAAAATCCTTGTTTTTTAATCTCTTGCTCACTAAGCAAATCCCTAAATAAACCTTTCAAATCTTTTGAGATCCATCTGTCAAGAGGTACTTGGAAAGGCTGTTTTTTCCTGTATATAACCTCTTTTGGAATAACTTCTTGTAAGCTTTTTTTGAGTATATATTTGGTTGTAAGGCCTTTAAGCTTGAGTCTTTGGGGGATATTGGCTGCGAATTCAACAAGCCTATAATCAAGATAGGGTACTCTTGCCTCAATCCCAAAAGCCATACACATCTTGTCAGGTTTCATCAAGAGATCTTCAGCAAGGTAGGTCTTCATATCCATATAGAGAAGTTGATTCAGGAAATCAGTATTATTATTAAAGTACTTTTTATTCACCTCTTTAAGATATGAGTTATTAGTTTGTGAATTTAGATTTTCAGAGAAAAGTTCTTTCTTTTCTTGCTCATCAAAGACAGAGACAACATCATGGTACGCCTTAGCCTTATCTGTATCGATTATAGCTATAAAATTTGCAAACCTCTCAAACATTTTTTTACCAGTAGCAGAAGAATATTGGTATACCTTATTTAACACACTTAATGGTGCTGCTTTAATCATTGCAGGCATCATTATTTTTCTTATAAAAGGAGGTAGGTTTCTCATCTTATAACCCATCATTAGAAATTTATATTGGTCATATCCTGCGAATAGCTCATCTGCTCCGTCTCCTGTCAGTATGACTGTTACTTTCTTCTTTGCATGTTCTGAAAGCACATAATTTGGTACGGCAGCAGGGTCACTCATAGGCTCATCAAGATGCCACACTATCTTAGGAAGTTCTTTCACAATATTGGATCTTATCTCAACCTCATTATGGTCTGTGTTGAAAAGCTCACTTATTTTTCTGGCATGTCCAAGCTCATTGCCTACAATATCATCTTCAAATCCTACAGAGAAGGTATTTATACCTTCAGGATTTATCTTGTTCATAAGCGCAACAATTGAGCTTGAGTCTATCCCGCCGCTTAAATAGGCTCCGAGAGGCACATCAGCTATGAGTCTTTTTTTGACACTATCTTCAAGGATCTCAAGAATCTTTTTTTTGTAGAAATCTTCACTTTTTTCCTTCCCTTCTGTGTTTTCAAAATTTATATCCCAAAATCTTTTTACTTCAAGATTTTTTTTCTTTAGATCATAAACTGCTTTATAACCGGGTTCTAGTTTGTATATGCCTTTTAAGATAGTTTCTTTTCCTGAAATATACCTCAAGGTGACGAACCTGTTTAGAGCCCGAGGATTTATTTCTCTTTTTACCATATCATATTCTATTATTCCTTTGATTTCTGAGGCGAATATGAACTCTTCTTCATTAATATAGTAATATAATGGTTTTATCCCTAATCTATCCCTAGCTAGAAAAAGCCTTTTATTCTTTGTGTCATATATGCAGAAAGCAAAAATGCCATTAAAATGGTTGAGGCAGCTCTCTCCATATTTTTCATAAGCATGGATTATCACTTCTGTATCTGTATCAGATTTAAATTTGTGGCCTTCTTTTTCTAATTCTTCCTTGATCTCTTTAAAATTGTAAATCTCACCATTGTAGGTTATCCAAACTGTGCCGTCCTCATTGCACATTGGTTGATTTCCCCTCTCACTTAGATCTATGATGCTCAATCTTCTGTGGCCAAGACTCACATTCTTGTCTGTATAATATCCTGAGGCATCAGGACCTCTATGTGTCATTACATCA
Organism: uncultured Methanosarcinales archaeon; assembly: GCA_964399255.1. Classification (GTDB taxonomy): domain Archaea; phylum Nanobdellota; class Nanobdellia; order Woesearchaeales; family CAYNQH01; genus CAYNQH01. The sequence continues at coordinate 6,250 of CAYNQH010000001.1, forward strand.
GTCATTTTTCTGACTAATGTTTTATTATCCCAGTTAAAACCTAATATCCCACACATTTTTATTTTTACAGCTTGGTTCTTTTTATGATTAAGTCTGCAAGGAGACCAAGAAACCCTATCTGGATGCCTGCAAGTATTACCATTACTGCGCCTGCTCCGAAACGGTTGAAGTTATAAAGATCGATTCCTGCCTTTATCGCACCGAGGAAAATCAGTAACGCACTGACTGGAAGAAACACATTCAATGGTTTGAAATAGGTTATAATCCTTATCACCAGCTGTGTAAAACCTATAAAATCTTTTATTGGATGTATCGTAGAATTGCCTTCTCGCTTATAATAATTAATTGGGATAAACTTAACATCATATCCATTTGTCATTGCTGCTAATGTTATTGTTGTTGTAAAAGAGAATCTTTCTGGGAATAGGTTCCAGAAACGCAGAGCCATATCTTTCTTGAAGATCCTTAATCCTGAGTTCAAATCAGGAATTTTTTCTCCTGAGATATACTCAGCAAGCTTTCTAAGAAACCATTTTGCAGGCCTTCTTAAGAAAGGAACTTTTACATCTTTTCCTGTTCTTGAACCAATGACCATATCATAGGAAGAGAGATCTTTGATAAGTTTTGGGATGTCTGCCATAGGATATGTACCGTCACAATCAGTGATCAATATCCAATCATTTTTTGCTAAAGATATTCCTTTTTTTAGGGAAGCCCCATATCCTCTATTCCTCTTATTATCTACCGCATGGATGCCTGTAATCTTGCTTAATATATCTTTTGTGTTATCTGTTGAGCAGTCGTTCACTACTATTATCTCATGTTCCACTTTTGAGTCTTTAAGCGATTTTTTTAGTTTTTCTATTTCTTTTATTATGCTTTTTCCTTCGTTATACACAGGCACTATTGCAGATATCTTCATTTTTTCACCTTATTACCATAAACCTTCATTATCTTCTCTATCATCTTTGTTGTAGAGTAGCCATCAACAAGCTTCACGATATGGATCTTGCCGCCATGCTTCTCTACTATAGGCCGTTCTATGCAATCATGGCCGTATTCTGAGCCATTTACATGGATATCCGGCCTTATCACATCAAGCAGAGCTATAGGGTCTGTCTCATCAAAGATTGTGATATAATCGATGCATTCGAGCGCAGCAAGCATCTCTGCCCGTGCCTCCTGGGGGTTTATAGGCCTGTCCTTGCTCTTGTACTGCTTTATCGAGCTGTCGCTGTTCAGGCCGAGTATCAGGACATCCCCCTGCTTCTTAGCCTCCTGAAGCATCTTGATATGGCCTACATGGAGTATGTCAAAGCTCCCATTTATGGTAGCTATCTTCTTCCCTTGTTTTCTCAGGTTCTGTGCTATCTGCCTTATCTCTTCTCTTGTCTTTATCTTTTTATTTTCGGCCAATCCTACACACCCCTATCAATCATCTTCAGCACTGCATCCATGACATCGCTTACCTTTATCAGCTTCATGCATTTCTGGTAGAGATTCCCTTTATACTTGCATTCTGATATGATTCCTTCATGCACATTGATGCATGGAGAGCATTCTATCTTATTGTACAATCCTATATTCCCCGGGCCGTAAGGCCCGAATCTCTCCGGAAGGTTAGGCCCGAATAATCCTATAGTCTTCACTCCCTGCGCTGCAGCTATGTGCATAGGTCCTGTGTCATTGCTTATGAACACCTTGCATTCTTTTACCAGGGCGAAGAACTGCCTGAGGTTGAAGGCTCCTGCAGAGCTTATTATGCCATTTTTTTTAGTCTTTGATATTATCCTGTCTACAAGATCTGTTTCACCTTTAGAGCCTGTGAATATCACCTTGGCATTGTGCTTCCTGACAAGCTCATCAGCAAGCGCAGCAAACCTCTCTTCTGGCCAGAGTCTTTGCCTTCCTGATTCAGCTGCGCCAGGGGTTATCCCTACGATGAAATCTTCTTTTTTTATCCCATGTTTATGCATGAATCTTGCTACAGCCTCCTTGTCCTGCTTTGAGAAAGGCAGCCCTATGAGCTTCTCAGTATCATAGTTGATCCCCAGAAGCCGAACCAGGTCAAGGAATGTCTGTACGACATGCTGATCATCATCGTATCTGACGCTGTCGGTGTATATGATCGATCTCAGGCCTTTGAAACCGAGCCTTCTTTTTCCGACAAATAAGGCTATCAAGGCCGAGATATTTAGGTATTCTTCCATGTCTATGACTATATCATACCTTTTGAAGTTGAGAAACATGTATTTTATTATCTGGGCCGGGCTCATCTCTAATATGATGAGTTTATCCTTATGCTTGAAGTCTTCATAGACTGCTTTTACCCTGTCTGTTGCAAGGATTGTCAGTTTCGCCTTTGGAAACTTCTTCTTAAGGGCCTGCAGCGCAGGAAGGGTGAGTATTGTCTCTCCTATGCCCCAGAATTGGATTGCAAGGATATCCTTAGGTCTCTCAATCTTGCAGAATATGCTGAAAGGCTTAGTTATAAAGCCGAGCAGGATGACTAGAAAGAAACCTATATACCTATCGATCTTTTTTATTGTCTCTATGTCCAAAAAACCACCCGACTAATCTTTATGAAGTTACTTCTTAGCTCTCCTGATAGCGATTCCCCTTACAAGGTCTTCGATCTTCTTCTGCGTCTTCTTCAGCTTGAGGTAGTTGAAGAAAGTTATGCCTATCAGGAACATGAATCCTAGCACGATGAGAAGGTCCATCGTCCTTGCGAAGCTCAATGATTCTACAATCGGATTGAGCAGACCTGGAGAGACAGATATCACTATGAAAGCTACCCACATCACTGCCCATAATGCCATCTCCTTACCTGTGAATTCCTGCCTCTTATAGTGCAGGAATGTGAGGTATGCCATGAAAAGCGCGAATAAAATACCTAATATCTGTATACCCATCATCATTTTGTCAGCCTCCACCATATCATGTTTAGCACTATCTTTATACCGTCGATTACAGTAGTGCCTTTATATTTTTCGTTATATATCGTCTCTATAGGTATCTGAGAGTAACGAAGATCATGTTTTCCTGCCCTGGCGATCATCTCTGATTCCATGCTGTAGTCCTGAGCATCCCATCTTATCTTCCTGTAAGCCTCTCGTGTGAAGCACCTGTATCCTGACTGGGTATCCTTTAGGCTTATGCCATACAATATCCTTACGCAGGTGCTTATGAACCAGTTTCCATAGCGTAGTATAAAAGGCATATTCTTGTCAAGGCTCCTGTAGCCGAACACTATATCATTATCATTTATCTCTTTAAGAAACCTCGGGATGTCTTCAGGCTTATGCTGGCCGTCTGCATCGATAGCTATGATGACCTTTGCGCCTTTTGAGATCGCATAGTCACATCCTGTCTTCAATGCTGCCCCTTTCCCAAGGTTCACGACATGCCTTAAAGCAACAGCTCCTGATCCATCTGCAATATCATATGTTTTATCCTTAGAACCATCGTCAACTACAATTATGTCCTTGATGTATCTTTTTGTCTTCCTTATTACCTCTCCGATCATTCTCTCTTCATTGTACCCTGGGATTACAGCGAAGACATTCTTATTTTTCATCCTAACTGACTATGACTACAGCACCATCCTCTTCATCATCAAGTCCCTGATCTCCCTGTACAGATGAATCTCCTAAATTTTCTGATTCGTCAGAAGTGTTTGCAGGGTAGTTGCCTGTTTCTTCTTTTGGTAATGCTGTTGCCCCCTCTTTTTCTTCATCTATATTCTTCCTTCCTGTAAGCTTTATTATATGATATCCGAACTGGGTCTGGATTATGTCTGATACTTCTCCTATCTTCATGCTGAAGGCTGAGTTCTCAAATTCAGGTATCATGACGCCTCGCTTGAACCATCCTAGATCCCCTCCTGTCTGGGCTGATCCTGTATCAAGAGATCTGTTCTTTGCAAGATCTGCGAAGTCCTCGCCTTCATCAAGAAACCCTTTTATCTCTTCTGCCTCTTCTTTTGTGCTCACAAGGATATGGCTTGCCCTCACCTCTATCTTGGAATCTTCCTGCTGGATTATGTCCTGCATTATATTTGCGTCAGCTCCTTCCCAGTCGACCTTCCATGTCTTTATATTAAGGCCTGTGATGTCTGTCTGGTCATGGAAAAGGTCAAAATGCTTCAGCCCATGCCCTTTGAAATAGAAAAGCCTGGTGAACATGCTCATAGCAAGCTCTGATGACATCCATAAGCTGGAATAGCCTAATCCCTGAGGTATTATAGCCACTGAGATGCCTATGTTATTCTTGATATACTTCTTCTGATACACTCCAGTCTTATTGGCATATACAAGTATATCCGGATACATCGTGCCTTGAGGAGTAGGTATCTCAGCTTCCCATGTGTCTGTATCTACAAGAACCCTTATCTGGCCTCCGCCTCTTACTGCGCTTACGCAGTCAAGCTTGTTGTCAGTCTTCTTGCAGCCTGTGACTCCGCTTACATAGCCAGGCCATGAAGCTATCCAGTCGTTTACTTCTCTGCTTCCGCTCAATGCTTTGGCCTCATAATACAACTGTTCTGTCTTATCTTCACTCTCGTTTATCTCTTCTGCTATCTCTGAGATGCTCTTTATGCCTCTCTTGGCCCTATAGAATATTGTTGCCTTCTTGAAGTCCCATAGCCCGAAATGGCCCCATACTCCTGCCTTTCCTACCATGTCTTCTGAGGTGATATAGAACGCTTCAGGAGGATTGCAATAGGTATTCCTGATTATACTGTCAATATCCTTCTTAGATATCCCATAGCTCTCAAGCTTTTCAATAGCTGCTTCTTTGTCAAGTACAAGGATCTCATACAGGATTTCGATGGACCTATCAGTATTATTCTTTGTTGCATTGAACATTATGTCAAATGCATTGTTCGCTCCGCAGTCAAGCATCCTTAAGATGCCCATAGCCAGATCCTCATCATCGGTCTGCAATGATTTTCCGACCCAATGGGCCTGAGGAGTATCCTGTGATGTCCCGTCAAATGTGACTGGCCTGTCAGCCATGGCCTTGAACCAGTGCCCGAAATCCCACCATGAGGTTATGATAGCGTTAGGCTCAGAGTTCTGCTTTATCTTTGTCAGAGAGTCATACCATGCATCATTGAAGCTGGGGATCTCATTTAATGCAGTAGCGTAGCCCATCTTTATAGGTGCTATGAGCAGAAGTCCGAAAAGCAGCACGATTGCGATCTTTGATACTGTCTCATTAAGATCCAGGCCTTTTGAAGCCCATTTTGAGGCATATTGGGATATGATGCCTGCAGCTGCTCCGAAGGCTATGCTGAATGCAGGCACTACAAGGAGAGTCCATCTTATACCTTTAGTCGTTGCATATAATGTTGCGACAAACCATATGGTCAATATTATTGCATATCTAACTTCCCTATTCCCGTTCTTATCCTTCCTAAACATGGTAAGGATAACGCCTATTATTGCTATTGCCAAGAGCAAGTTTCCTCCAAGGGAGAGTATTGTCTGGTCAAAGGAAGTCTCATTCTGCTCAGCCACTGTAGTAAGTACATTAGGCCAGATCTTCTGTGTAGCTACATCCTTTATCTGGCTGAATCCTAAGGGTGACATGAATGAACGTGCGAAATTTCCAGAGTCTGTGAATAATGATGTGAATATCCCGCTTGATATAAGGAACACGCCTAATACTATAAGGCCTGTCTTTATCTGCTGGACATCCCATAGCTCTGAGATGCTCTTCTTTACCTTTGTTATCTTGTCTGCAGCGTGATATATCATGTATAAGCCTAATGAGGCGATCATAAAGAGGAATATATGCCACCATCCTCCCCAGGAGAAGCTATACATTCCCACAAGGAATCCTGCGATAGTTCCAAGCAGAACTTTCCATCTGTTATCTTTAGCATCGATAGATTCTATCACGAACCAGGTTATTATAAGAGGGAATAATATGTTGTAAGCGTCTGTGTCTGCAAATCCTCCTACAGTCCTTGTCAGGAATGAAGGATGGACTGCTATCAGCATGGATGAGAAGAATCCTGCGACATTCCCCCCTATCTTCCTTGCGATGAAGAATGCAGGGATCACGCATAATGCTGACAAGAGCACTGGGACGTAGAATGCAAGCTTCATAAGATAAAGATCTCCGAAGAAGATATGCATTATCTTGAACAGGTATGCTTCAAAGTATGAGTTGAATACATCTCCAGGTATTACCCTTCCTATAGGCGCAAGCATATGGGTATCATAAGGCTTGCCATCTCTTAATTCGTCTCCTACATGCCCTCTTTCAAGTATGTTCTCTGAATGCAGAAGCCAGAAATATGGATCGATAGCAAGGAGATATGTCTGCCCTTTATCATCCTGGAAATGGGACTTGAAATATGCAGAGCTCTGCTTGACCTGCTCTTCTATCTGGGCCTTATTGGCCTTCTCGAATTCTGCAAACTTCTCATCTATCATAGCTGCCTTGTTGGCATCTGGCAGGTTAGGATATTTCTGGTCGATCTCAGCCTTTATCTGGTTCTTGTAGAAGTTCACTACATTGTTTTCTGCCCATGAATCTGTAATCGGGAGATATGCTGGCTGCACCCTTAGGAATATGCTGAGCAATAAGGGTATCAGGATTAGCATGAATATTATAGTCTTGTTGTGCTCTTTCAGGCTCTTTGCGCTGAACATATCCTTGACCTTTCCGAAGTCAATAGATAGGTCCTCTTCATCTGACTCTTCTTTTTTATCCTTCTGCGACCTTGATTTATTGTTTCCTTTGAACAGGTTGGTAATCTTGCTGAAATCTATCGAGACCTCGTCTTCATCTTCTTTTTCTTCTGTGAGCTTCTTCTCTACCTTTTCGATCTTCTTGACAGCCTTTTCTTTTATCTTATCAGCCTTCTTGTCCTCTTTCTTCAGCTGTTCTGCTGCCTGTTCTTTTATCTCTTCGACCTGCTCTTCGGCTTCCTTGAGGTCTTCTATCTTTTCCTCTTCCTTCGCTATCTGCTTCTCGATCTTTGCCTCTACCTTGTCTGCTTTCTTGTCGATATCTTCGGCCTTTTTCTTGCCTTTAAAGAAGTTAGTAACTTTGCTGAAATCTATAGAAATTTCTTCGTCTTCATCTCTATGCTCTTTTTCTGACATATTAAAACCCCCAATAATATGATTATAATGTGAAAATAGGTTCTGTTTATAAAGGTTTCCGTGGTTGGAACGCTTGTTCCATGTTATAATAAGGTCATATAACCTTTCTGGCAAACAATAGCAGCCTTGGTTCTCTTATTGCCAGTTTCAACAATGATCCTGATGCTTTATCCCTGTCGAAATTCCTGAAGAATTCCTTGTTTTTCTTCCTGCTGAGCAGGCTTATGATCTTGTTATAATCTTTATCAGAGAACCTGTTGAGCATGTTTCTCACCCTCAGATGGGTGTTCAGCTCTTTGCCAACTGTCTTTTTCCAGGCTTTCTCATAACTTTTCCCTGATATTATCGCTTCTGCAAGCTTTTCTGCAGCCTTAAGACCAGGTATGATGCCTCCTCCTGTAGTGGCTTTCACTTGTGTTGCAGCATCACCTACAAGGTAGACCTTGATGTTCTTCTTTATAAGCTGGGTCTGAAGCCTTGGATTATATATAGGGATAAGCCCTGCCTGTATCTCTAGCTTGTCTTCATTCATGGAAAGGAATGAGCTGAAATATTTCCTTGTGGATCTTTTTGTCGCAAGCCCTATCCTTGAGATATCTTTTGACTCAGGGACAGACCATGCAAAGAACCCAGGGCATACATCCCCTGTGTAGACCTCAAATGTGCCTGGGTGTTTCCTTACCTTGACCCTGGCCTGGAGCCCTATAAGGTAATGTCTAGCTCCCTTCATCCCGAATGCTTTAGCTGTAGGAGAAAGAGGGCCGTCAGCGCCTATGACTATGTCTGGGGAGGTTATGACCTCCTTACCTTTGCTTATGAACCTTAGCTTGTTGTTCTGTTGGCCTATAAACTTATGCTCTGCATGGACCTTTGCGCCTGCTTTCTTAGCTTTATTCACCAATGATACATCAAACTTTTTCCTGTCTATGATTATGTCACTTACTGGGAGGTCTATGTATTCCTTATTCGGGGCGAATATCCTTGCATTGTTTATCTTATTGACCACTAAATTTTTATCTAGTTTTATGATGTCACTGATAGAAGAGGTCACTATGCCTGTACATTGTACAGGGCTCCCTATGTCTTTATGCTCTTCATAAAGGTTTACATCAAATCCTTCTTTTGCAAGCAGGTAGGCTGTATAGGCTCCGGCAGGCCCAGCCCCTATAATATTTATATTCATGGCTTTTTTTATTGCTTGGTTATATATATTATTTTGGATTATTCTCTAGTATAACAAACTTTAAATACCACCCCCTAACTTCTTTGTGACTTAATAATAATAATGAGTTTTTTTTACTACATCATACTAACAAAAACGAAAAGTTTATATAGAAGGGGCGATTTAGATAACCTGTTTTTTGGGGGTTATAAATTTTAATTTAACATTTAAGATTAATTATCTTTAAGGAGGTAGATTGGGATGAAGAAGAGCTTTACAATTGGGGGGTTGATGATACTTCTCATAGCCTTGATGTTCGCCCTACCAGCCTATTCCGCAGGAAACTTCGGTAACCAGATAGGCTTGAAGATGGTGGAACTTAAGGTCGACGGAGACATCATAACCGATGATGAGATAGTGAGAACACAGTTCAACAGGAATCAGGAACTTGATATCAAGGTCCGTGTGCAGTCAGACATGAACACCACAACAGAGAATGTTGAAGTCACTGCAATGATACTAGGAGACGAGCATTATGAGATCTCGGATTCTACAGACACATTTGATATGGAGCCAGGGGTTGTCTATACAAAGACCCTTTCACTTGCGCTTCCAGATATAATGGACAAGGACAATTATAAATTGAGGATACTTGTTGCAGACAGGTATGGTGCTGCAAACATATACAACTATAACCTCAAGATAACCTCAGAGAGGCATGACATGATCGTAAAGGATGTGTCTTTCACTCCAGAGAATGAGGTAATAGCAGGAAGATCATTCCTTGCAGTCGTAAGGGTTAAGAACGTAGGAGACAGGTCTGAAGACAGCGTCAAGGTCAAGGTAGACATACCCGAGCTTGGCGTCAGCGCAACAGACTATATAGATGAGGTTGACCAGGAGGATTCTGAATCTTCAGAAGAGCTCTATATGAGGATACCTCAGTGCGCAAGACCTGGACAGTATGAGGTAAGGGTCACTGTAGAGTATGATGACGGGTTCAAGCAGGAGAACCAGAAATACTACATAAATGTAGTTGATGCTCCGGAGAACCTTTGCGGTGCAGGATCAAACACTCCAGCAACCACAACTACTACGACTCCACTTCCAGACACTACTACAACGACCACGACTCCGCCTCCTCCAGCGCCAAAGACTATAATCAAGCTTGACGCACAGTCACAGACTGTCAAGATAGGAGAGGGTGGTTCGATATACCCTATAACGATAACTAATGAAGGCCCAACACCAAAGACCTACACGATAACTGTAGATGGTGTAAGCACCTGGGCAGACGTGAGGATGAGCCCAAGCAACGTCTTGATCATAGACGGCGGAGAGTCCCAATCTGCATTCCTCTACGTATCAGCTCTTGAAAGTGCTTCGCCAGGAGAGATGCCTTTCTCCATAACAGTTAGCTCAGACGGTAAGGTGCTTAAGCAGATCCCTCTTTCAGCAGATCTTATAGAGCTGAAGGAAGACGAGGATAACACTGGAAGCATCAAGCAGGGTCTTGAGATAGGCCTCATAGTGCTTGTTGTGCTTCTGATCATCCTGGCTCTGGTCATAGGCTATTCAAAGATGAAGAAGTCTGAAGATCAGGAGATGGATGAGGACGAAGAGCTTACAGGGCAGACGTATTATTGATTTTTTCTTTTATTTTTTTCTCTATTTTTCTAAACTGGTTGTATTATCATATTTCAGATAAACAGTATAGATGCGTATCCTACAGCATTGCTGTAATCATCTGCTATATCCCCGGAAGTGTAGTATGCAAGAAGATTAGCTTTGCATCCTTTTAGGATCTTCATCATGCAAGCTATGCTATACTTGCCGCAGATTGTAGCTTCTTTATCTTCGATGTAGCCTAAGAAACCTGATGGATCCATATCTTCTATGAACCTTATTGCACCCATGTCAAGATTCTTTAGCTTCTCCTTGACGCCGCTTACGAAAGGGATATAGCCGTAGCTTATCCCATAATGGGTAAAGTCAGAAGAGCATATTATCACTGCTTTCTTTCCATATTCTTTCATAGCCCTGCTTATCTTCTCTGCAGCTTCTTCATAGTCTTCAGTTATCATTATTGCAGCGATCTTAAGGTTGTCAAGCCTGTCTTTAGAGACGAACTGCAGGAAAGGGAGCTGGACCTCGATAGAATGCTCTCTCCCATGCGCCCTGTTGTTCTCAATAAGCCCCTTATTACGAAGTACCCCGATGAAATCCCTGTCTGTTCTTATCACTCCAAAAGGAGTGCTCCAGTCCAGGCTGCATGAGCAGCTATCTCCTGCGTAGGAATGGCTGTTACCCAGAAGGATATAGAGTTCAGGGAAATCTGATTCTGCGATCTCCTTGAAAGAGAATGCTGCTGCAGGTCCTGAGAACATATATCCTGCATGAGGCACTATGGCCCCTTTTATGGCCTTACGCTCTCTCTTACCAGGAAGCTTTCCCGGGCCGTGGATAGATATGAAAGATCCTTTTATCTGCTCTTCAAGCTCCACGTCAAAGTCAGAATAGAACTGTCCTGCCACTAGAGGCTTTCTTGTTTCTCTGCTCTCTCCGGTCATGCTATTGTTTGTTTTTCTTCTGTATTTATATTTTTTGAAAACATTTAAATACGATATCGGCTATTTTTAGATAAAAGAGGGGAAAATGGGCATCATAAACGCAATAGTCATTAGTCCTGCTGTATCCTTAGCCAGCCAGACAAAGCTGAGTTTCTTGACATACCTCCTCTTGAGGATGAAGATAAGGATGGCAGCCTATTATCCTTTCTATATATCTATAAGCATAGGCCTGACAGCATTGCTCTTCCTTTTCTATTACCTTGCTATCTATAAGAAGCATCCTCATGTAGTCCCTCTTTTGGCTCAGATGCAGGGTGCTATGGACGCAAAGGCAGGGGCAGTCCAGGCAGTGCCTCAGAAAAAGAAGCTTGATGAGTTCAGGGAAGAAGTCCTTTCAAGGAACTATCAGATGCCTGGCAAGGATGACCAGAGAGTGAGGCTGCGCCAGGATAAGGTTGTGCTTCCGTTCCTCCGGGGAGAAGGGAGCGAAAGGGAGAAGGAGTTCTTATTCAAAGAGCTGGAGGATAAGAAGAAGCTTGAGCAGGTAAGGCAGAACCTATCAAGATGGAAAGGCCTTTTCTCAGCTTTTCTTGGCAAGCAGGAGGATCAGGATAAGGCAAGCATACTTTCTAAAATAGGGCTGTTGTCTGTCTCTTTGTCTGTGAAGGTAACAAAAGGCATAAGCTCCAACCAGATAAGGCCTGAGGATGCGGTAGATATGTTCAGGAATCCTGACGAGAAGATGGCCAGGGCTGTGATGGAAAACCTTCTCCTAAATGAGGAAGAAGAATCTTTCGTGCTTCAGGCAAGACAGGACTATGCGGATCTTGTTGGTGAGGAAAGAGAGCTTGTAAGATCGATTGAGGAAGAGAGGAAGAAGCTTGAGCAGTTCAGGCTTGCGCATGCAAGTACAAGGCAGAGAGCTAAAGAGCTGTTCTCAAGATTTGATGATAAGCCTGCATCCGATGGTGCAGTCAAGAAAGCAGGGCCTCAGGAAAAGCCTCAGCCAAACTCTCAGCCAAACTCTCAGCCAAACTCTCAGCCAAACTCTCAGACTAGATATCCTTCAAGGCCTGGAGGCGATGCCTGATGGATAGGGAGAAGGCAATATTCATAATCGAGAATGTCCTGATATTCCTTGTTATCTCATCAGTGATATTCCTATTTGTGGCTGCAGGCCACATAATGATAAAAAGGCCTCCTCCAAGGATAGAGTTCTTAGACGAGACAGGGCAGAACAACCTTGCAGGGAAGGTATTCCTCGATGATGATAGGGTGGGGGTTACAGGCTTGAGGGTCTTTGACCTGATGCCTGACAGCTACTGCGACAGGAAATACCAGCTCAGGCTTGAGACGAACAGCCTCAACCTTACCTGGCTTACAAGCCCTTCAGACTGCATGGTCAGCTATATATCTTATAATATGAAGAAGAAGGCATATCATCTTACCTATGATACTGCCACTTTCAGGTTTATAGATAAGGAAGAGATGAGGTATATAAGCGGAACATTATATTTTGACGGGGCATACATAGGGATGGTGGTGGCTAACCATACTGTTACGGCAGAAGAATGCCAAGGCATTAAAGAGATTACAGTCACCTCATTCAGAGGGTCTCAGTCTGTGACTTCAATGTGGGAGAATAACCAGACCCTGTGCGGCATGCAGGAGGTCATAGACCTGTATATACTGAACAAGACTATCGAGGGCTGAAAGTCTTTGGAAGAGAATATCTTTTAAGGATTTAACCAAGCTGACTGCAAAATGAGCCATATTTAATGGGGCATGCAAATTCTTAAGATATACTGCCTTAAGGGTAGAAGATATATAAAAGATGATCTCTATGGATTATGGCCCTGTTCAGATAGATTTTTAAATGATAGGTGATTCACTTCCTGTTATGGGAGTGATGATAGGGCCTTTGGATATAGAGATTCCTTATTGGTTAGCTGCAATATGCATAATCATCCCGATCCTTATAATAGCGCCATTTTCTATAGGGCCTGACTGTCATGGATACTGCACAAAGGAAGAGGCAGGCACCCTTATGGCAGTCCTCTTGATAACTATGATAGGGAGCCTTGTGCTGCTGACAATAGGCTTATCTGCATGGCAGATAATTGCTGTAATATCATCCAAGATACAAGGGCCTACTTTGCCTTTCGAGAAGATAGATGGGATAATGGGGATGTCTTTCACATTAGGGGCGCTTACAGTGGCACTCTTGGCAGTTGCTATGAGCACCTCTTATGGATTTCACTTAGCATATCTTTCTATGTTTATACTCCCTGTCGCTTTCTTCATAGCAGGATTTTTGCTGATGAGGCACAGGTATCTCAAGGTCAGGGGCAAGGCAATACTTAATGTAAGAGGGACCACTATCACGACTGACTTCCTGAATGTCGAGATGGACATGCTCTATTCCATAAATCGCAGGCATCCTTACCAGATAACTTCTGTAGGTGTGCATCCTGGGACGCATAAGAAGATGAGATTCTTCAGCGACCACATCTGGATCAATCCTACAGGATATGCTCCTAAGAAGATAAAGGTAAAGGTAGATCCCCATGATCCCCATAACTATCACATGGACCTTTCATTCCTGAAGGAGCATGAAGACCTGAAGGATATTAATTGGGATGGTGTGATAACAGAGAGGTTCAGGATTAAGGATTAAAATGCTTTGTTTATCTCTTCTATGACTCTCTGTGCACGCTGGTCTTCAGAGCGAGGATTTCTTTTTTGCGACTATAAAAATGTTATCTCCAAGATTAAGTGATACAATGATCTTTAAGATAAATATGGCTGCTTTTCTGATCAATTTCGGAATCCTAACAGGAACGTGGTTCATAGTAAGGATCTCTATTTTGATGATATCAAAATTATGGTCTTCTAAAAGCTTTTTAATGCTCTTTATAGAAAAAAAATTAAGGTGCTGACCAAAACCTTGTCCATACCATGATGTTCTTTGTATAAACGGGAAGATCCCATATATATAAGGTACACCAATCATGAAGTAACCGTCTTTTTTTAATATCTTGTTTACATGATTCATGAATTCGTATAACTTATCAACATGTTCAAGAACATGATTCATTGTAATTAAGTCATATTTAGAATTTATCTTTTTGACTTCAGTATTGTGTATCTTGAATCCTTTTTTTCTCAGGGCTTTTGTTAATTGTTTGTCAATCTCTTGTCCTTCTGCTTTTAAACCCCTCTCTAGGGATATCTTAATTAGATGACCTTTTCCACAGCCAATATCTAAACTTGAACCTGTTATATTATAATCTTTTATTGCTTTTTTGTAAGAATCAAAATGTACTAATTGAGCCTTGTAATCTTCATCAAAATTAATCTCACTTATCTTTGTTTGGTATATCTTTTTTTTGTTTGTTTCATTGTATGGTTGAGGGTAAGGCTTGATAAGACCACAATTATTGCATTTGAATAAAGGGTATATCTTTGGGCCGGACGTTTCATTAAAAAAATGTAATTTCTTAAATGAACTTTCTTTACAAATAATGCACTTTTTTAACATGGAGTTTTGTTTTTATTATAGTTTATAAACTTTTCTAGCGCATTTTATGATTGGTTTTTATTTATGCCTTATACTTTACCAAATTCCTCAAGAAAATTCTTAGCAATATCCTTGTCATGTATTATCAGCATATTCTCATCATTGTTCTCGTTGCCGTTCTTTGTAGGGTTGAAAGAGCCTGTGATGACTGTCTCATTGTCGATGATGAATACCTTGTGGTGCATCTTGTAAGGATTGTGGTCCCACATGACATCCATGCCTGCATCCAGCATCTTTTGGTATTCATTGTATGCGTTGTTCTGGGTCTTCTCGAATACTCCTTTGACTTCAATCCCATCGGATCTTGATCTTTGTATTATCGCGTCACCTATCCCATCATGCGTAAAGGAGAATGTCATGAAGTGGATGCTTTCCTTAGCATTGTTGATCTCTTCAATGACCTGCTGCGCGCATCTATCTTCAGGGCAGAAGTAGTTCTCCATTGTCTTGTTGTTTATGATGATCTGAGGATATCTTACATCCTCTCCTCTTCCGAACACTCCTCCCCAGAGCTCATCAAACTCGTCTTCATAATTCTCTGCAAGATAACGAGAATAAAATACTGCAAGATTGTTGTTGTTCCTGTAGTTCCCGTTGAACGTCGGGTTGAATGAGCCTGTAGTGACGATCTGGCCGTCGATGACACAGAATTTGTTATGCGAGAGCTGGCTGCTTGTGTCCTGCCTGGCAAAGCTGAGATGCTCTACCTGCTCAAAGTTGTCATTGTCTACGACGAGCTTGACATCCAATGTCTTGCTCTTCTTCTCTAGCGCTTCTATCAGCTCAGGCAGGTCAAGATCATAAAGTGCGCAATGAACAGATTCTTCTGCATCGCTTATCTTATCTTCCAGCACAGATGAACAGTTCTCTCCAGGGCAGAAATACACTTCAGGAGATGGTGCAGATTCTGAGGGTATCTGAGGCATAAGCCTATCTGTCATGATAGGATAGCATCCTATTACAAGCGCTATCCCTAGGATTGCTGCGTAAATTGATTTCTTCATCAATAACCTTTTGAAGTACATTTTTTATAAGCCTTTCCCTCTTGGATTCGGACAGATTTTTATTTGTATGGAAGATTTTTTATCTCTTCCACGCTTTTCAGAAGGGAGAATTTAGTCTCGAGATGCTGATTCTCAAGGGAGTCCAGGAGCTTGCCTAGCTTGGTTGGCTTTCTCTTTTCCAGCTTGATTTTTTTCAGCTTTGCAAAGAGCTCTAACTCCTTGTAGCGCACTGTCCTGAAGAGCTTTATGATGTTCTTGTCTTCTCTCTTAGGCTGCCTGCCTTTGAATGTCCTCTCTAAGAAATCTTCTATCTCATCATCCAGGGTCCAGGGAAGGACTTTCTTGTCATGCCTTCCGGATTTCACGACCTTGATAGGCATGCTGATTATGCTGCTGATGAAATATCTTGATAGGTCGTCTTTGATAAGGAGAACCTTGTTCTTCTCTACGGCCTTGGTCAGCCTTAATTCTTTCCTCACCCTGCTTTCTATATTTCTTAAGAAACAGGGGGTACAAAGCCTTTCAAAAAAGGCATTTTTACCGCATATTTTACAACCCATATGGGACGAGAAAGGCTGTCCATTTAAAATTCTTTCCCTCACCCTTTAATTGTTACTACTCAAAAATACTTAAAAAAACGAAAGATTTAAATATAAGTTGCAATATATAGGTATTGTTGGGGTGCATATAATCTTATAATCACCTCTTTTTCCCTCGTAAATGCTCCTTGCGAGCATTTACAGGGTTTATGCTCACCTCTTTTTCCCTTGCAAAACATTCTTCGGAATGTTTTGCTTGGGTTTTTTTTAATAATCCTTCAGATTAAGCTTTAACAATCTCTGTTCATTATTAGATGATAAGGATCATCACATCAAGTCTAGAATTATACATGTCTATTTTCTCAGCCGGATATACTGTTTTACCTTCTGCTTCTTAAGGCTATGATCCGCTTTGCTGCCTTTCTTCCTGATAATCAGTATAGCAGATAGGATACCTATAGCTATCCCTCCTACCAGGGCCACTAGAGCTCTTGGCTGAGGCGCTATCCTTATGCTGAACCCGAAATTCTCAGGCTTTTTCTCTTCAAGGTATAGGCTTATATCGCTGAGCTCTATAGCATACTCTGCGTATAATAATGATGAGTACTTATCATTATCCTTCAATGATTGGCTGTATTCATGGTAAGAGTATCCTACTATCGGGAATATTTCATTGTCTATCTGTCTCTGGATAGTCTTCCTTGCTGCCTTGAGCTTCTGGTCTATAAGCTGGTCCACTCCGTCTTTCTCTAAGCCTATAGTGCTAAGCACTATGTCTATCTTTGCCTTTGCCTTGCTTGCCTTGAAAAGGCATAAGGCAAAGTCTTTGTTATTGCGGTCCGCGATAGCCACCTCTATGTCTGTCCTCACCCCTTCAACCAGTCCTGGGAAGAACAATGTGGAATATTGGTATCTTTCTTCTGCTTCATTGATCTTCTCAGTGCATGCTCTTTCAATCAATGATCTGTCGAGCATGAACTCTTTCCCTTCCTTGCCGAAGAAGCTGCTCCACGAGTATGCAGAGTAAAGCCTTTCTATAGCTGCTGCAAGCGAGTACAATGATCCGTCTGTTGAATTTCCTTCCCTCAATTCCTTTGCGCTTTCTATATGCGCTGAAGCTTCCCTTATCCTTTCCTTCACTACTGTGTATGCCTGGAGGTCAGTGATAGTGTCTAAGGTGAAGTTGTCTATCTCACTGTCCATCTTAAGGATGTTTGTGCTAGTGACATTTACTATGCCTAAGAATTCCGCATCAGAAAGCTGTAAAAGCTTGAGCTCCTGAAGCTCATAGTCTACATTTGCGCCATAGCAGAAGCTTGCGGCTGAATAGTACAAGTTATCCAGGTAAGCTTCCTTGGCTTTCTCCCTAAGCCTGAAAGCATTCTTCTCTATCTCAACAAATTCCTTGTCGATTATATCATGGTCTGTTATGTTGAACTCTGACACTCTTGCTTCAAGGAATAAAGACCTGTTGCATAATATCATGGCCAGATTCTGCATTATGCTCTTGTATTGGGGGTTCATCCCTATCTCTGAAGGTCCTTCCTCTAATTCTGTTCCCGCATAATGATGCAATGCTTCCTCAACATCACTGACTTCTATGACCTCTATGCCAAGCTCTCTTCCCATAGCTATGATATCTATGCTCTGGTTGTTCTCTGTTACTTTCCCTTCACCACGAGGCACAAGGACCTTGCTTATGTTATTCCTGGCAGCAGCCTCTACCTTTGCTCTTATGCCTCCTACAGTCCCTATTAGGTTGCCTGAATTTATAGTTCCGGTAGTTGCTATATTGTCATCTATCTTGATATTCCCAAGAAGGGATATAGTCAGGATCGAGATGGCAGCTCCTGCACTTGGGCCTCCTACGATGGCGGAGTTTGATTTTATAGTATAGAAGAAATCATAGCTGCTGCAGTCCTTGTCGAGGTATTTGCATGCTATCTCCTTGGCGAATCTTGTCGAGAACTGGGTGTCAAGCTTTGTTACGGGATAGGTCTCTATGAATACCCTTCCTGCCCCTTGTTTTATATCCAGATAAAGATCTGCTATGCTTCCTGTATAATTTCCGTTATTTTCGCTGACAGCAAGGAGCTTGAGGTGCCCCTGCTCTGCTGATACTACCTGGATAAACAGTAAGAATATCAGGAATACAAACAAAAATCCTTTTCTACCCCCCATGACCTGGATTTATAGATACTGGTATTTATTATTTTCTGTTTTATTACCATTCTAAAGTACTTATTTATAAACGAAATGTTTTTAAATAACGGATTATATGGTATGCCTATGGCCAGTACGGATCCGAAAAAAATCCTGAATTCTATCAAAGAGATAATAATAGAGAATGAGAAGATGAAGAAAGAGATCTCTGAGCTTAAGAGGGAAGTGATGCTCCTAAGACAGAGGGATACTCTGCTTGCACGTTCTGTACTCAGGCTTTACAAAGGTAATGCTTCTCCAAAGAAGGGGAAGAAGAGATAAGATTTCGGTAATGATAAGGGATATGCTGCCTTTGTAATCTGTCTGTCGCCTATATAATATGAGCTATTTTTGCGATTATGAATCGGCATTCTGTATAATTAATGTGAAAAAGTTATGAGATTAATAATTTATAGTTATTTTTTTAAAGTAAAAGATTAAATTTAGGTGTTTTTTATCTGGAATATTGAGTCATGCCAAAACATTTTTAAATAAACCTTTACTTCTTTGGATTTTATGAAATATGAGCTTATCATCGCAGAGAAGCCTAATGCAGCAAAGAAGATCGCAGAAGCTCTTGCTGACGGAAAGCCAATCAAAGAGGCGGTGAACGGTGTTCCTTATTATAAGGTCACTCACGGGAACCAGGATATTGTCGTAGGAGCTGCAGTAGGCCATCTATATAACCTTATTGAGAAAGACAAGAAAGGATGGACCTATCCTATATTTGATGTCAAGTGGGAAGAGTCTGCCAAGGTAAGCAAAGGTTCTGCTTTCAACAAG
This sequence comes from uncultured Methanosarcinales archaeon, assembly GCA_964399255.1. Classification (GTDB taxonomy): domain Archaea; phylum Nanobdellota; class Nanobdellia; order Woesearchaeales; family CAYNQH01; genus CAYNQH01. The sequence goes on from CAYNQH010000001.1 coordinate 25,214, forward strand.
AAATATCTCGCAGTAATAAAGAAGCTCTGCAAAGATGCTGATAAGTTTGTAGTAGCGACAGATTATGATGTAGAAGGCGAAGTAATAGGCCTTAACATCATAAGGTTTGCGTGCAAGCAGAAAGATGCCCGCAGGATGAAATTCTCAACCTTGACTAAGGGGGATCTTATAGAGGCATATGACAATGCAGAAAAGCATCTTGATTGGGGCCAGGCCAATGCAGGGGTTGCAAGGCATGAGATGGACTGGTACTATGGCATCAACCTCTCAAGGGCGCTTAGCCTAGCTGTCAAGTCAACAGGGTCTTTCAAGCTGCTCTCTTCAGGAAGGGTCCAGGGACCTGCACTTAAGATACTTGTTGACAGGGAGAAGGAGATAAAGGCTTTCAAGCCTGTGCCTTTCTGGCAGATCGATCTTAAGGGTCTGGCAAAGGATAGCGAGATAATAGCGTGGCATAAGGAAGACAAGTTCTGGGAGAAATCAAAGGCAGATATCGTCATGGAGAAGGTCAAGGGCCAGAAGGCTTTTGTAGACAAACTGGATAATAAGCAGTTCAAGCAGTCACCACCTACACCTTTTGACCTGACCACGATGCAGGTAGAAGCTTATCGCGTGTTCAAGATAAACCCTAAGGCCACCCTTGAAGCGGCGCAGGAGCTTTACACTAAAGGATATATATCCTATCCGAGAACATCTTCCCAGCAGTTGTCAGAGAAGATAGGTTTCAACAAGATACTTACTGACCTCAAGAAGCAGGACTTCTATAGGGATCTTGCCCAGAACCTCCTCAATAAAGGCAGCCTCAAGCCTAACAACGGCAAGAAGACTGATCCTGCGCATCCTGCTATCTATCCTACCGGCCAGATAGGCAGCATAACCGGCGAACAGGCAAAGATATATGACCTCATAGTCAGGAGATTCCTCGCGACTTTCGGAGAGCCTGCTGTAAGAGAGACCATGACTATCGACATCGATGTCAATAAAGAGATATTCATAGCAAAAGGGACAAGGACTGTAGAGCCTGGATGGCATATATACTACGGTCCATTCGTTAGGCTTGAGGAAGAAGAGCTTCCGGCAGTCCAGAAAGGAGAGGAGATCAAGGTCAAGAAGATAACCTTATATGATAAGGAGACACAGCCACCTAAAAGGTATACTCAGGCTTCCATAATCAAGGAGCTTGAGAAAAGAAACTTAGGCACGAAAGCTACACGAGCTGCAATCCTTGACAATCTTTACCATAGAGGTTATGTCGACGGATTCTCTATGCAGGCTACAGAGCTGGGCATAAGGACTGTTGAGGTCCTTGAGAAATATTCCCCTGAGATACTTGATGAGGAGCTCACAAGGCATTTTGAAGAGGAGATGGACCTGATAAGGGAGGAGAAGAAGACAGGCGAACAGGTTCTTGAAGAGGTCAAGACAGTGCTCACAAAACTCCTGAAAGGTTTCAAGGCAAAGGAGAAGAGCATAGGAGAAGAGCTCCTGAAAGCTACGACAGAGACAAGGGATGAGCTCAGCTATATAGGAGCATGCCCTAAATGCGGCGACGGCGTGCTACAGAAGAGGAAAGGCAGGT
>CAYNQH010000002.1:0-6125 GCA_964399255.1 uncultured Methanosarcinales archaeon
CAATAGGTCTATAGCGCAGACATTGATGGAGATAGGAGACAGAAAGGAAGCAAGCGGATTCTGGCTTAAGCACGCAGAGAATTATCTTAAGGAAGCAAGAGAAGGTAAGCAGATAGTTTATTGTGCTGAGAAAACAGAAGAGATCTGCCGTAGGGTAGCAAAGAATGACTCAAGGCCTGAAGTTATTGAAGAGTGCGCCAAGCAGACTAGAGAGGCTAATAAGATTCTCGCAGCGCATTATCAGAGAGAAGGAAACATCTTAGCAGCATTTCATCTGTATGAATCTGCGGGTGATACTGAGAATGCATCCTCTCTTCTTGAGAAGGCTATGCTTAAAGAGATCACACGGCCGATCCTCTATGGAGACTTCAAAAGCACTGCGACAAAAGCTATAGGGACGATGAGGAAGTATGGGAAGAGCGATGAAGAGATTGCAGAAGTTATCGAAGCAGGAGCCCTGTCTTGGAGAAACATAGACCTTGACACCAAGTACAGGCCAATCACAGTCTACCCAGCGGTAAAAGAACTCCTTGAATCTATGGGTCTTAAGGAAAGGCTGCCTGGTTATGCTAGAAAGGTTGCAGAACATGCAGAACATATCGCGAGTTTCGGAACAGCAAGAGATATCTACTCTGAAATTGTAGACGATACAAAGGCAAAGACCGCTGCACTAGAGGATATAGCCAGCAGCGAAAAAGTTTTCTCTGAAGACCACCTGAAAGAGCTTGTAAAAGCTTCAGGCTTTGAAGACAAAGATCTTATATCTGCAGCTGGGAAAGCCTTTGCGACAGAGGATGGGTGGGGCAGCCAGATGGATAAGGCAAGGATGCTGCTTGAGCTAGCTCTCGGCAAGAAGGAAGGGACAAAAGCGTTCGGAGATCTTTATCTGAAGAAAGGGGACCATGAGAAAGCAGCATCCCTCTATACTGAAGCAGGCTTCAAAAAGCTGGCAGAACCTATCTATACTAAGATAGCAGAAGACTATCTTGCTGAAGGAAAGATAGGGGATGCTATGATAAATCTTGAGAGGGCTGGAAAGAAAGATAAAGCAGCTGAACTCAGGAAGGATGTCGCAGATGGTTATTATGATTCCAGGAGGTTTGACTGTGCTGCTGAATGCTATGAGGAGCTTGGCTTTGCATCAGGCACTCCTGAACAGATGGCAAGGCTTGCAGACTGCTATGAGAAATCAGGATCTATAGCCAAAGCTCTTAAGCTTAGGAAGAAGATGGATTGAGGGTAAGATGAAGGCCAGGATGCTTATTGTGGAAGACAGGGAAGAGAACAGGCAAGCAGCTCAGAAATTTTTTGATACTAAGGCTGATATAGATATCGACTTTGCAAGAACCTACCATGAGGCTATAGAAAAGATGTATGGTCATGTGTATGCAGCGGCTATCATCGATCTTGAGATCCCAAGAGAAGAAGGTGGTGAACCAGATAAAGAATTCGGATTAGACCTATCAGACAGGATGGACTCTTTGGATAGGTATAGGATCCCAAAGGTCATCCTTACCGGAGGATATAAACGCCATGACCAGCCTGTTTCTAAGGTCTTTTTAGATCGTTCTGGTTATGAGGCTGGAGCAGGCACTGACGCGGGTGCTAAGGGTTCGCCAGAGTCTTGGAAGAGGGCGTATGAAGTCTTGCTTGAGATCTGTCCTGAATCGGTGATGTGGCAGATGGGGTCTGCAAAAGAAAGAGTTTTGGGATCCAGATAATATCAGCTACCTTAATTCTTCTGCCTTCCGCACATGAAGCAGATGCCATGCCTGTCTTTTGTGTACTTCCCGCAGTGCCTGCAGTATGTCCCTTCATGATGGGCTGCATATGCCTGATGAGAAGGTTGCACTTGTTGATGAGCTGGGTGAGCATGATGAGCTTCGCCTTCAGGTCTTATAGGATGGTGCGTTACATTATGCTGCGCAGGGCTTTGAGCCTGCTGTTGAGGATGATGCACCTGGCCTTGGTGATGAGGGTGTTTCACAGGCTCTTTCTTTACAGATGCTGCAGTCCCTCTTTCCTGTATCACCCTGTATAATCCGTATAAGAACAAGACAGTCCCGACAATGCCAAAGATTGTCATAGAAAGGTTCTCCCTCATTATGTTAAGCCCGAAGGATATTATCGCGACAGCTAATCCTATGCCTGCGAATATCTTGCCAGGTATCGGTTTAGCCATTATTATGATCCTGCCAAGATTACTTATTCTTGGCCTTTATTATCTTTGTGCCTTTCATGTAGGGCACTAATGCATCAGGCACTGTTACGCTGCCGTCCTTGTTCTGGAAATTCTCAAGTATCGCGACCATAGCTCTTGAGGTAGCGATTACTGTATTGTTGAGCGTATGCGCGAAGTATTTTTCCTTTCCGTCTGTTATCTTTATATTGAGCCTTCTTGCCTGTGCCTCTTCCATATTTGTCAGGGAGGTTATCTCAAAGTACTTGTTCTGCCTTGGCGACCATGCTTCTAGGTCGCAGCTTTTTGCCTTGAGGTCTGCTAGGTCTCCTGAGCAGCACTCAAGCTCCCTTATAGGTATTCCCAGGCCTTTGAAGACTGCCTTTGAATGCTTGAGCATCTCTTCGTAGAACTTGTACGAATCTTCAGGCTCGCATATGACTACCATCTCCTGCTTGCTGAACTGGTGCGTCCTGTACAGCCCTTTCTCGTCTATTCCATGGCTGCCTATCTCTTTCCTGAAGCATGCTGAGAATCCTGTCAACTTTATAGGCAGGTCTTTCTTCTCTATCGTCTTGTTTATGAACATCCCTATAAGAGGATGCTCTGACGTTGCTATGAGGAAAAGGTCTTCGCCTTCTATCTTGTATGCCATGTCCTGTATCTCTGAATGTGAATAGACTCCTGTAAGTATCTCTTCCCTTATCATCAATGGCGGCTCAATATATTCATAGCCCTGCTTGACCATATAATCTCTTGCGTAATTTATTAGGGCCATGTTCAGCAGTGCAAGATCTCCCTTAAGATAGAAGAAGCCGTTGCCTGATGTCTTTGCTGATGTCTCGAAGTCAGCTATGCCTAGGTTTTCTGCTATTTCTACATGGCTCTTGACCTCGAAGTCAAACTTCCTTGGAGTGCCTATCCTTTCGACCTCTACATTCTCCTTGTCACACGTGCCTATAGGCACAGACTTATGGATCATGTTTGGGATGAGGAGCATGCACTCATGGACCCTTTCCTTGAGCTTTGCAATCTTCTCTTCTATGTCCTTGATCTTGTCTGGGATCTCCTTGGCTTCTGCCATCTCCTTGGAAGCGTCTTTCTTGGCCTTCTTCAGCTCATTTATCTTTGCAGTTATAGCATTCCTCTGGCTCCTTAGCTGTTCTGCCTGGTAGAGGAGCTTCCTGTACTCTTCATCCTTCTCGACGAGTTCATCCACTAAGCAGATCCTGTCTTCTTTGAACTTCTTCTTGATGTTCTCCTTGACCTTTTCAGGGTTTTCACGTACGAATTTTATGTCTAGCATGTTAGGTTATGGATAGCTTTTGGATTTATAAAGGTTGCTAAGATTTATTAATTACTATTAAGTGGTTAATAAACGAAAGTTTTATAAATGGCAGCGGGTTTTTTAAGGCTATGGAATCTGGATATGTTAAGTATGAGAAATCAGATCTATGCAGAGGGTATGACCTAGGGGTAAGCTGCGTCTCCTGCTGCGCTGATTCGCCTAGGTGCGGAGTGTTCTATTTCGTCAATCCTGAGATTAAGAGTGTTGATAGTTTAGGCAGTAACTGTTTCTTAGAGCCATGTGGTAATCTTGGGGATATTATTTTTGCATTGAGATGGAGGCGTGAAGGATTTGATGAGGCTCTTAAGGAGTTCAATGAGAAGATCAAGTCAAATGCCTCTAATTTCAAGAAAAAAATAAAGGATAAACCTTTGGAAGGTATGATGTTTCATGAAGAGGATCTTGTTGGGATCACTTCAGAAGGAAGGATAGGCTGCCTGCTCTACCAGTATGATGATCATGAGAAAGGAGAGCTATACCGTCCTGATATCTGCGTGAGCTATACCTGCTCACTTGCTAAAAGCCTCTCTCAAAATAAAGAATTTGATGAGGTCATGAAAGGATTCATACAGGAGAAGCTGGAAGAGGGTGATAATCCTAGGTTCAACTCTTTGAGCTTATCAAGGATGGTGCGTCTGATGTCATTACATCCATATAAGCTTGAAGGTATGGGGGTTGAGATATCCTACCTCGACAGCGGATATATTGAGATGATCTCTGAGGAAAATCTGGATAAGATATTTCAGATAGCGATAGACTCAAAAAATATAAGGAAGTTCAGGCCGAAACTTCAACCAGAAGCTAAACCCAAGGTGAGTCCATGATGAGCAAGTCGGACCTTTGCCGAGGATACGACTTAGGGGTCACGTGCGTAGGATGCTGCCACCTGCATACGCAATGCTATGAGATCTGGGATTATGTTGAGCTTCCTATAAGGGTAAGGCTGAGAGAAAGGTCGATCGCTTCTCCTGATCCTGCTAATAATGATCTGTCAGTCTCTCTAATTGATGGTGTTACACCTCCTTTCTGCAGCCTGGATATCCTTACAGAAGCAGTAGAATATGTTGGCGGCAATTTTGACCAGGCATCAGACAGGTTTGGTCTGGTTGTTGAATTCAATACAGAATATTTCCAGGATAAGATCAGCAAAGGATGGTCTATAGAGAAGATCTCTGAGACCAAAAGGTTTGTAGGCAGGGTCAACGGAAATGTAGGCTGCCTGCTCTACCCTCATGAAGATGCTGCCAAAGGGATATTCTACCGCCAGGAAGGCTGCGTCTCTTACTTGTGTGATGTTGCTTTAGGTCTTGATATGAACAGGCTCGGAAAGAATGTTATGAAAAGTTTCATAAGAGACAATATTGAGAACCCTAAGTTCAATACTCTTAGCTATTCTAGGATGATACATCTCATGGGATGCCATCCGAATGTTGTCAAGCTTCTTGGCTTTGACATAAGGCCTAATTTCATGAAGTTTGATTTTTCTTTGAAAGACCTCAATGGCCTGCTTGAGATAGTTACAAAATAAATCATAATATTTATATATTAATATACTTCTTTGTATACTATTAGGGTCTGACCCGGGCAAAATGCAGGATCCAAAAGAGGTGGTGGGGGAGTATCTAGGGCACAAGCTGCCTTTTTTTGAGAGAACTTTCTCCCCTGACTATTCCAATATGTCTGCTTCTGTAGAAGGAAGATATCTCCATTGCCATGACTATGAGAGCAGCAGGTTCAGGCTGGTGTATGCTCATGGAAATCTTATAGTTGTCTTTGATGAGACTAAGAAAGATGGGGATAATTTCGAGTATATTGTATCATGCCATGATGCTTCAGAAGGGAAGACAGCACTCGTTAGGAACTTCCGCAGCAAGACTAGCTCTGCCAGGTCTAAGGCATCTAAGTATGCCAGCGCGATATCCCATATAATAGGGGATGCAGGCCTCAAGTCTTTGGATGAGATCCTTGCGAGGGTGCCTGGCTTTTCATTATCGCCTGACGGCTTCAGGATACAGGCAGATGACACAGAGCTCACATTCTTCTTTGACTATAACAGGATATCTTATGATATCAATGCTATGAATGACATAAAAGATGCTGATCCTTTCCATACAGCGTTCAGGTATGTCAGGTCAAACGGCCATAACCTCCTCGAGAGAGATGTCGTGATGCAGCTCATCGCCAGGAGCAAGAAAGACTTCTGGAAACAGGATGCTATCAATAAGATGTGGCCTGGGTATTGATTTCGGAAATCCTAAGCTTACACCTATTATTCGGACCTGGCTGTTTAAACTATAGGGCTGAAGAAGGTTTCTAGGTTCTGAGAGAAAAACTTATATAATGCCAAGGCTTACTTAATCGGTATGGGGGGCATCATCACACTTAAATATCCAGAAGATTTTATATCTCTTGATTTGTTTAAAAAGATTCTTGGTAATGAAACCCCTCATGAGGTATCATCAGAGAATCTTTCTAATCCTGATATGAGCATACTGGTCAGGAATCTGCTTGGGATTGAATATAAAGGCGTCGATTATGGAAGGCCTTCGGAAGGGTATCGAGGCCCTTTAGTGCACCTGGCTTTCATAAACCCTATCT
>CAYNQH010000002.1:6135-20696 GCA_964399255.1 uncultured Methanosarcinales archaeon
CAGGGATCAATGTTGTAGGAGGGGATTCAGAGGATGCTCTATATTACTTTAAAGAAGGGGAGCTGAAATTTAATGATAAGATTTATGATATAAAAGCGAATTCATTTGTCTTCTTGCGAAACATTGGCACTTATGAGACAAAAGGAGAGATAGTCTTCTCCAGGTTCGGCGACCCTTACCCTATCCCTCAGGTGGATGTGCAGAAAGAGTACAGGCTGGAGGAAAAGGTTGAAACATGCCAATGGGCAGTCATGGATTTCTGTTCTGGCAGCACCCTTGCTCCACATATCCATAAGAAAAAGGATGAATTCTTCTACTTTTCAGGTCTGGTGGACATCGATGTTGACATTAAAGACCTGGCAAATCCTGATTATTCAAGAAGAGAAGGCTTTATATCGATAAAAAGTTTCACTGCACACTCGATGCAGGCGAACTATGGAGATGTATGGTTCCATTCTCTTAATATGCCGGATATAATAAACGATAGCAGGAGGTTGTAAATATGGATATGTTGATAAGAGCTGCAAAGCAAGCAGGAGAAGAACTGATGGAAAAATATTTCCAGAAAGAGTTTAAGGTAGGAGAGAAATCAGACGGCACTGTGATAAGCGAGGCTGATTTCGCAGCACAGAATGTCATAATGAAGATTATAGAAGGGCTCAAGGACTCCGGCGTGCCTGTGAGAATCGAGGAAGTCAAAGAAGATGAGGCATTCAGGTCATTTATTCTTGGGAGCGATAGGGTGTATATTGTTGATCCTTTAGACGGCTCTAAAGAATTTACAAAAGGTCTTGATGAGTGGGCGATCTCGCTCGCTCTGGTCGAGAGGGGGGTGCCTATCCAAGGGGTAGTGTACGCGCCTGCAAGGGATATCCTGATGTACGCTGAGAAAGGGCAAGGCGGAGTGAGTATACATCAAGGGGTAGAATCAAGGCTGAAGACCTCTTCCGAGACAGATTTCGCAATGATGAAGCTGCTGGTAAGCTCAAGTGAACTGAACATGAAGGCTTATCCTGACTATGTCAACAACCTTATAAGACTTGGTTATACTATAGACGGTGATGCAAGGATAACTTCCTTAGGAAGCACTACACTTAAGACAGCGATGATTGCATCTGGGCAAGGAGATTATAACTTTACATTTACAGCATGGGACCATAAGAAGAATAAGGTCCGTATAACCAAAGAATGGGATATAGCAGCGACATATCTGCTTGTCAGGGAATCTGGAGGGATGATGACTGACTGTGCCGGCAAGGATTTTGTCTTCGGCAAGGAAGACCCTAAGAACTATCAAGGCATATTCACCTCAAACTCTGCTGAGAACCACATGAAACTGCTGGAACATGTTGTCCAAGGCATAGATCTTGAGAGGATAAGGTCAGGATGATTTAATATCCGAAAATCCTTCAGGAATTCTTGATATGGGTTTATTAAGATAGAGATGCATCTATAATCAATGATGATATTTGTTATTATAATAACATAATGTTATTATATTAAAGAAGCTTACTATACTAAAGAACTATTTAGGAGGTTAAGATGAGCAGATTCAGACCATCAGAAGGAAGCCAGCGTGAGTTTATGGATAGAGGTTATGGAAGAGAAAATTATGGTAATGGTTCCAAATTTCTATTCCAAGAAGAAGCAGAGAATCAAAATAGGGAATTCCAACAGAGGATGATAGAGATTGATAATGCCTCAGCAGAAAGACAGTCTAAGGAGCTCAATAGGCTAATAAATATCCTGTCACATCCTTATAAAGACTATAATAAATTGTAATGGGTACCTTGACTAATCTCATTGAAACAGGCAAGCTTTGATTGGAGGTGAGAATATGGAAAGATTTTCAATTTGGCCGGATGGTGTGTTGAGAGAGATGGATATTCAATCTCAATATGGGAGAGATAGGTACACCGAGAGTGTTTTGATTGGTAATAGTGGTCTAACACCTCTTGAAGAGGGTCTTAGGAACGCAAAATATAATGAAGATAGGCTTAGAAGGCTTTCTGGAATGGAAACAAAAGAGGAAGAGATAGGAAGGATTATGGCTAAAGGTTTTGAACCTCGTGAACCTGCTTATATTATTCTTGGAAGTGTCAGAAGAGAGGGCGAAGAGATAGAGCCTGTGCGGTTATTGGAGGTTCCGAAGCCCAATTTAATAAAAGTAGGTTTGCAAAGACTCAGAGATGATATTCCAGATTAGGCAGGATTATTTTTAGGAAGGAAATAGGCGAAACAATGAACCGATTCAGGCCATCAGAAGGAAGCCGGCGTGAGTTTATGGATAGGGGTTATGATGATGATCCAATAATCCCCCCGCCAGGATATAGGAAAATAATGGAAGGATTTCCTGAAAAAGGAGCAAGAGAAAATTTTGGCAGAGAAAAAATTGCAAGGCTTTTTGCAGAAGATCTTTTTTTAATGAGAAATGACTTTCAAAAAATTCCTGATTGGTCTCTAAAGGGATGACTATGGAACCAGAATATGTCAAGGTAAGGGAACGCTTAAAATTCTAGGATCAGATGCTTGTTACGAAGAGATTGACAACCAGTAAAGTGAAGAAGACAAACACGATAGAATAGGCTATCATGCCGAACCAGAATAGCTTAGGAGAGTCTTCCTTTCTTAGGACAAAGCCTCTCCTTGATCTTAAGACACCGTTCTTATAACCATTGTATACATTGACCCCTATAAGCAGGTCTATAATGATAAAAAACAGCCCTATAATGATCATGCTTGTTTCCATGATACTGATGTGGCTTAAGGGATTATTATATCTTATCTGTCTTTTTCCGGAAGATTTCCGAGAGCAGGTCCATCGTGCATTGCATCAGCAGGATCCTGTCCAGGAATATCCTCATAGCGTGAGGACCTCACTAGTCTCAGGATAGGATTCACTATGCCCTATTTATATTGCTACTTTTTAGTAGATAATTATAGAAACATTTTAATATGGGATTCTATCACCTATCAGGCATGGATGATTGTGCCAGACAATTGATTCTTGAACATGGGTGGTTGTTCAGAGGAACGACTGATGTTACATTTCAATATATAAAGGCCCATAATGATATGTATGATGCCGGATGCAAGGATTTTAGTATAGATAAAAAGGTCATGTCAACAACCCTGAGGATAGTCCAAGCCTTGATATGCGGAAAAAATAGGACCGAGAGCCTGCTATACCGATTTCCTGGCTGCAACCCCTTGCTTATTGCGATAAATCCTGGGAAATATATGGATCTATTGCGGCCAGGGAGGGAGTTTAGGAATGTTTATGATAGTGCAGCAGAGATTGAGATCATAGGGGCTGTTGACTTCAAGGATATAACTGTTGTAGACTCGCTTGAGACTTTCATGAATGTCTGCGAGAAAGAGTTTGAATTCATAAGGCCTTCATCATTTGATGAGGCAGGGATTGCAGTCGAATACTTCAGGAGGTATTACCTCGGTGAAAAAGTTTCTAAAGGCTGACCTCTTTAGGAAAAGATAGATTTCTTTATTTTTAAGATTATGTATCAAACCAGAAGTGGATATATAAGCAAAGATTATCATCAAATATTGCTACATGAAAATTTCCTTTAAGATCAAGCAGCTTTATATGTGTTGATGTAAATATCTTAGGATTCTTAAAATTTTTCATGAGGTCATTAACTATCTCATAACTGACTACATCAGATGAAACATTGGGTATGAAATTATTATCCTCTGTCAAAGAAAAGAAATCAGCACTGAGCTTTTCGGCTAATTCATTCCTTTCAATCTCTTTTATTTCAGATTCTTTGTCATTAAAAAAAGTCTCTATCGGTTTGATAACCCTGAATACCTCATGATCTATCCTTGCCATCAGAGAAGGAGGGGTTAGACTGAATCGATCTTCAAGTTTAAGGAAGAATTTTCTTAATTCTTCATTCTCTACCTTCTCAAGATTTTTGTGTTGCATGATTAGAAAGAGGTTGTGTGATATATAAATGTTTTTGGTATTTTCACCACAAACCTTTTAAAATCATCGATATTTGATTTTTCTATGCCAAAGCTATTGACCAAATCCAAGTATCTTCTAGGACTGCAGTGCCCTAGATGGCTCTGGGTCGCTATGAATGATCCTTCAAGGCTGCCTCCTACTGATGATGCTATACAGTATAAGTTTGATGAAGGCTCGAAGGTAGGGGAGCTGGCGCAAAGCTTGTTCCCTGGTGGAGTAGACTGCCAGGTCGAAGGGTTTATGGAGAGCATAGCCAAGTCCAAGTCAATGTTGGGCTCTGGAAAGGTATTGTTTGAAGCAGGATTCATGGCAGGAAGATGCTATTCCAGGGCTGATATGTTGGTTCCTGTCGACGGAATGTGGGACATAATTGAAGTAAAGATGGGGACTTCTGTTAAGGACATCAATGTAGAAGATGTTGCGTTCCAGAAGTTCTGTTATATCAACAGCGGTTTAAAGATAAGGAAATGCTTTCTTCTTCACATTAATAATGAGTATGTTAGGGAAGGGGAGATTGATGTTCAGAGATTGTTTGTAAAAGAGGATATAACCGCCCAGGTTGATGCTATCAAGGATATCCCTGAGAGGGTCAAGGCCTTGCTGAAGATTATCGATGGAGAAGAACCATCTTCTAATATAGGGAAGCACTGCTCTGACCCTTATGAATGCGAGCTTATGCCAGAATGCTGGAAGTTTGAAAAGGGAAATGTGTTTGAATTATATAATAGCCGTGGAAAACAGTTTGAACTTTTTTCTGATGATATCCTGTCGTTGGGGGATATACCTGATGATTTTAAGCTTACGGCGAACCAGCAGGTCCAGAAGGAATGCGCTTTATCTAATGCAGCCCATATCGATAAGGAGAAGATAAAAGGTTGGTTGGATTCTTTGCAGTATCCTCTTTATTATCTTGATTTTGAGACATATAATACTGCAATACCTCTTTATGATGGGTTACGACCTTATCAGAGGATACCCTTCCAGTTTAGTCTGCATATTGTTACCAAAGAAGGTGTTGAGCATAAGATGTACCTTGGAAGTTCTGGAGATACTCGGGCAGAGTTCATCTCAGAGCTAAAGAAGGTTTTAGGCGATAAAGGCAGCATCATCACATTTAACCAGGCATTTGAGATCAGTGTTATCAGGGAGATGGCTTCAATGTTCCCTTCATATAAGGATTGGAGCGAAAATGTGATTAAAAGAGTGGTTGATCTCCTTGTTCCATTCAGGAATTTCTGGTATTATCATCCTTCGCAGTGCGGTAGTGCTTCTATCAAGAAAGTACTGCCTGCTTTGACTGGGAAAAGCTATTCAGATCTGGAGATATCAGATGGCGGTTCGGCTAGCCTTTCGTACATCCAGATGGTGCATGGAGGCATTTCTAAGGAAGAGGTTGAGAAGATACGCAAGGATCTAGAGGTCTACTGCGGCCTTGATACAGAAGGGATGATATGGATCGTTGATAAGTTGAAGGAGCTTGTGCTATGACCTGTTGAGTATGATACTGATTATATCTTTGCCGCAGCTATCCCAAAATTCAACGATTTCTTTTGCCTGATTCGCTGTTACTTTGAAGCCTCTATAGTTCACATCATGCCTGATATCCTTAAATCTGCTTAAGAAATTTAGTTTTATCCTGTCTTTTATTTCAAGTTCTTTTAATATATCCAAGCTTATCTCATGATTCTGCGGTTCATATCCAAGAGACCACCAGTAAGCATCTCCTAACTGCCTTATTGATTCATAGATCTCTCGGAATATCACTGTTGAGCTGTCTTCATTCAAAGGTATTGCCTTTGTTATTTTTATATTGGTTTCAACAGATTTGATCAATGATTTTATCATCTCTTTATCAGCCTGTTTTGGCCTTAATATCCCGGATTTTGCCAAGATTTTTATCGATTCTGCTTTCATGGCCTGACCTCAAGAAAGCCTTTGAGCAGGATACCGTTGGCGATATTGTTGAAGAGGTGAAGGTCTATGTTTTTTCTGTTGAAGAGGTGAAGCTGTATCTTTCTTCCTATCACTTTTTCAAAATCTGCCAGCTCTCTCAAACCAGTCACTTTGTATTCACCATCTGTCTCAATAGCTATGTCTATGTCTGAAGTGGATTGATCTTCTCCTTTCCTGTAGCTTCCGAATAGGATAATGCTTTTTGGATGGTTGAATGTTTGGTCAAGGAAGTCAACAAGGTTGCTGTTGTAGATTTCATTGAGGTTGTATATTATCTTATTTCTGATTAAATAAGGGTTCTGCTGGTTTGCCTTTATTCTCCATGTTACCTTCAGTTTGGTTATTGTTATGAGTCCCAGGGAGTTCAGCTCTTCCAGGAAGCCGCTGATATTGGTCTTTGAGACCTTTGCTTCCTTTGCCAGGTCTGAGAGGCTGAACTCCTTGTCAGGATACCTCATCAAGGTTTCGAATACCCTCTTCTTAGCAGTTTCTTCATATAACAACTGATATCTTTTGGGAATGTCTGGTTTCTTCATATAACAAGTGTTATATTTAGGAACTATTTAAATGTTTTGATTTGTTTTAGATATACTGGTGTTTTTTATATGTGTTATGCTGGTGATTTTGGATAGGATCCAGATATTATGGAAGATGTTCATTTTTTCTTAGATAAGGCATATAAAAAATTCTGAATAGGGCTGTTTATGGTCAAATATCTGCTTGATACCTGCGTCTGGAGGGATTTCTATGAGGATAGGCATGGATTTGGCAAGCCTCTCGGAAAGTATGCAGCAGAGCTTATCATGAAGATATTGGCAAGGAAGGACGAGATTTTGTTTTCTGACCAGCTTATTTGGGAATTAAGAAGAGATTACGATATGGATAAGATTGAAGAGATGATATCTTCCCTGTTCTTTATAGGGGCTCTTGTTAGGATTGAGATAACCAAAGAGGAGAAAGAAGAAGCTCAGAAATTGTCTAATATGAGAAGCTTGCCTTTTATTGATTGTTTATATGCTGTTCAATCAAGAAATCATGATGCTGTCATGATCTCACAGGATAAGCATTTTATCGTCGGGCTTAATGATATAGTTAAGACATTCAGGCCTCAATGGATTAACTGAATCTTTTTTCTAGATGTGCTAATAATTCTTTGCTTACCTCCTCCCGTATTCTCCGGTTTTCTTTGTAAGTAGTTTTCTTCTCTGAAGCTCCGTGATACTTCATGACCTCTTTGATCAGCTCTTCTTTGTTTAGGTTCTGGAGCTTGTCTCTGACTGCTTCTCGGATAAATTCTGTTCTGGAGTTGAAGTTATGGTCTTTTATTGATTGGTCTATCTTCTTTAGAATAGGTTCTTGAAATCTTATGCTTATGGTTTCCATCGTATTCTATTGTAATGCAATGTAATATATAAAGATTTTGGTTAAATGTTCGGAAGGTATTCATTATTTACTTTTCTTGCCAATAGCCTGAGAATTGTAAAGGTTGCAGATTCTTTAGAATATGTTCAGTTTTTTTGGAAGACGTTTTTTTCTTGAATTCAATCTGCAAAATGCCGACGAAAATTATTTAAGCAAGGATTTTCTTTTTTCTTTTTATGAAAATTCCTAAAATATTATGGCATCATGGTCATTGTTGCCATTGTGGGAGAAAGCCAGTCTTGATATGTCATTTTGGTTATGATGAAAGTTGTCGTTGTAAAGGCGGTTATCAGATCTGCAAAGAGTGCATTGCTGAGAATATCCATCTTATCTTGTTTGGAAGGGACAGTTTTAAGAATGGGCTGATTGAGGGGGCTAGACTGGCCCAGATACTTGCACCTTTTTGTCCAGAATGATCTGGGTGACTACAAATTTAGCAACCTTTTTATTGATTTCAAACCGGAAGGTTTATATACTAATGTAACCTTTATGTTACATATGTCACAAAAAAATTACAGTGTAATGGTTGTTTTGAATCTTTTGAGAGGGGATAATCATATAAGGGGCCTTGCCAAGAGTGTTGGCACGAACCAGACCACGATATCAAGGAAGATGGCTGAGCTCCAGAAGGGCAATATTGTGGATTTCAGGACAGAAGGCAGGAACAAGGTATTTTTCATAAAAAAATCATTGGAAGCAAAGCAGTATGCTTGCATAGCTGAGATGCATAAACTTCTTGATTCCCTTAACAGATATCCTAAACTAAGGGCAATATTTGAGAAGATCAAGAAAGACCATCGGTTCAGCCTTGCAGTGCTCTTCGGCTCTTATGCAAAAGGCATGGCCAGGAAGGAAAGTGATATAGACATATACATAGAGACAAAAGATCAGAGGGTGAAACAGCAGATAGAGGGCATAGACACGCGATTGAGCATCAAGATAGGGATGTATGATAAGAAAAGCCTGCTTATCAAGGAAATCGAGAAGGATCATATCATAATAAAAGGAGCAGAGGAATATTATGAGAAAAATCAGCTTTTTGAATAAGCTCTATGAAGATGAGAAGATACAGATTGTCGATCCTAGCGAAGAGCTGAAGAAAGCATATATGCAAAGGTCAGAGGAGTCCTTGTCTTCTTCAAAGGCCCTCCTCAAGATAGGGAACCTTAAGGATTCTGTCGCTTTAGCTTATTATTCAATGTATCATTGCCTTCTCGCAGCGTTGTTTAGGGTAGGTATAAAATGCGAGAATCATTCAGCCTCTATAATCCTTCTGAAGGAGCTTTTCGGGATTGATGATACTCCTATATCCAAAGCAAAGGCAGAGAGGGTTGACAAGCAGTATTATGTGGATTTCAGCGTTAACAAGGAAGAGGCGGAAGGCTCTGTTGTGGTGGCTGAAGATTTCATAGCTGAGATGATAGAATTCACTGAAAAATTAGGTGCTGGTGAGGTACAAGAGCTGCGGAAGAAGGCAAAGAAGATTATTGGATTATAATATCTCAAAGTTTTTGATTAGATACCTCTTATTTACTTTCCTTACTCATAGGCTTCATCTGTCCATTCAACCTTCCTTTACCGCAAGGCTTTTAAAATCCAGCTATCTAGACTGTTTGTATGCTTCGAGCGATAACCTTTGACCTTGATAACACCTTGATAGATTTTATCTCGTTTAAACGTAAGGCTACTTCAGCTGCTGCTTCAGCTATGATCAAGGCAGGGTATTCTGGAAGTGAGAAGAAGCTTTCTAAGGACTTATTTGATTTTTATCTTTCTCATGGCATAGAATCCAATGATGCCTATCAGAAGTTTTTATTGAAAGAAGGCAAGTATTCAGACAGGGTAGTTGCAGCTGGAATCAATGCATATGTCAAGACTAAGTATCTGCATTTAAAACCCTATCCTAAGGTTAAGTCTACTTTGCGTAAGCTTAGGCAGAAGGGTTTGAAGCTGGCGATTATAACTGATGCACCTCGCTTGAAAGCTTTTATGAGATTGGATGAGATGGGAATAGCTGATTTCTTTGATGTTGTTGTAGGTTATGAAGACACTGGCCGTCATAAACCTTCTAAGCTGCCTTTTCGTAGGGCTTTGAAGCTGTTGGGTGTTAAGGCTTCAGAAGCCATGCACGTAGGTGACTGGCGAGATAAAGATGTGCTGGGAGCTAAATCAGTAGGCATGAAGACATGTGTAGCAAGATATGGCGATCTAGGGATAGGCAGGAAAGTCTGGGCAGATGCTTATGTTGATAAAGTTTCGGATTTAGTTAAGGTAGTGGAAGAATTCAACTGATATATCAAAATAAATCTTCAAGATTCTTGATATCACTTGAATGGCATTTAGGGCAAATGCCTGGTTCGCCAATAGATTTTCGACTTTTCCAGAGATAATCACATTCTTCACATAAGAAATGATTTTCCACATTATATTTGTTTAACCTTGGGAACTTTGCTTTAATCCTCCTAATCTCTTTTTTTCTTAGTCTGATTTGTTCTTCCATTAAAGCGTCTTGATATTCTTTTGTGTTACTAATTTCATTGTCATACATACCTTTTAGACGATACTTCTTCATGACCTTCTGTGTTTCAGATAATTCTAAATCTTCCATTTCTTTATAATACCCTGCCCACTTTTCTTTCCTATTTTCTGTTTCTTGTTTGACCAAAGCATTTTTGTACTCTTCCATCTTCCAAATTTCTTTATCGCTTATCCCTTTTAAGCGGTACTTTTTCATAACCTCGCCTTGTTTTGTTAATTCGGATTCTTTAATATTTGCGTAGTGTTCTTCCCATTTTTCTTTGTTAAGCCTTATCCCTTTTTCTGCAATTGCTGTTTTGTACTCTTCCATTTCTTCAACTTCTTCATCATCCTTGCCTTCTAATCTATATTTCTTGAGAACTTTCTCTGGTTCAGATAGCTCTGAATCTTTTATCTCTCGGTAATACTCTTCCCAATCTTGTTTTTTCCTGTTCACTAGGTATATAACTATAGCACAGATCAGGATGAACGTCAAGAAGGGTCCAAAAAATCCTACTGATTCTTCAGGTGCTGTTTCAGTCCTGATTTTAGATGTGGAGGGTTTAATCTCTATCTGCTCTACTGTCTTATTGCTGTTTTGTTTTTCTTTGATAGTCTTGTTATCTTCTATACTGATATTTGTGTTATTAATCCCTTCTTTTTCAGGCAAAGCTCTTACTACCTTGATGGTTACTACCCACTCTCCTGAGTTGTCTGGTAGGAAATCATCGTTGATGCCAAGGTATAAAGAATCGTTAGTAATTGCTTTGAAAGAATAATGCTCTCCTATCTGGAAGCATGCGGACTTATTGGAGATGCCATATAAGGAGATTGCTTTTGCAGTCCTGCAAGGCCAAACACCTGAGGTAAGCTGGACATCTGTGCCTTTAGGGCTTACTTTTGGGCTGTCAGGAGCATATTTGGCCAGTCCTGATGCAAATATCTCGATATCATCTCCTTTCTGATACTCAAAAATTTTAGTAAGATTCTGGTTTGCTTTGAAGACTAGGGTGTTCTTTATCTCTGTAGTATCTGCGAATACAGGGATAGAAAGAATAATCAAGAATACTACAACAACCCCCAAATACCTAAATCTGCTTGGCATACCCTCAGTATTTAAATAAGATATTTAAGTGTTTTGGTGTGGTTTGAGAGGAAGGTTTATAAATAAAAAGCTTATTTTTATACTCAAATGAGGGGTTAATATGGCGAATATACTTATCAATAACAAAAGGTATGATTTGTTGGACTTTGATTCTGAAGAAGAGTTTGAAAAAGCAGTAATTGAGAACAGCAAGAGTTTATTTGGGAAGGATTCAATTTATGTTGATATTAAAAAGAGGATGGGGGCAAATGACTCCTACCATAAAGGCGTTCCTGATGGTTACCTCATAGATTTTACAAGTAAGAAGCAGCCTCAGCTTTATTTTGTTGAAAATGAACTCTCAACCCATGATGTTTATAGTCATATCTCCGAGCAATTATTGAGGTTTAGCACAGCAATAAAGACTTCTCAAAATCAGATCAGGACTAAACTCCTTGATGTGATAAAACAGGATAACATTTTACTTAAGGAAGTTGAGAGTAAACTAAAGGACACTCCTTTCACTAACGTTGATGAATTAATGAATTTCTTAGTTGATAAAAAAATAAAGATTGTATTAGTTATAGACGAATCAACTACTGATTTAAATTCATCTTTAGAGGTTTTTAGAGACAGACCTGATGTCGTGACTATGAAAAGATATGTTTCTGGGAAGGATATGGCATATATATGAACCTATGAGAGAAGAACTGCAGGATCTTGATGTAAAGAGATCTAACTCAGAAGAGATAGATTTTGATACTATTGTCTGCCCTGCTTTTGAAGATGGTTTTAAGCATGCTTATATTGAAAATAATGCTTGGTGGGCTATTAGAATATCTCAAAAAGCCAGAGATCAATTAAGATACCTTGCAATATATGAGAAGAAACCGGTTATGGCAGTTCAGCATTATGCAGAGATTGATAGGATAGAACCTTATAAGGATTCTGGCAAGTTTATTGTCTATTTAAAAAATAAGAAGAAGATAAGACCTATTGAGATGGATAAAGGGAAGAAAGGCGTTGCCCCTCAAGCATCAAGGTATACTACTTTAGCTAAGTTATTAAAAGCTAAGAAATTGAGTGAGTTATGGAATTAACTAGGGATTTTAAAGAAAGGCTAATAATAAGTCAATTTTAATAAGTATAAGGATTTACCCTAAGATATCCAAGTGGTTAAAGGACAATGATTACAGCCCAACAGGCATATTTTATGAAGCCCTGAAGGAGTTGGGGTATAAAGAGGAAGAATAATGGCAAATTTTCAAGAAAAGATAACTTTCATTTGGGATTGTGCAGATTTACTAAGAGGACCATATAAAAGAAATGAATATCAGAAAGTAATTCTCCCTTTTACTGTATTAAAAAGATTTGACTGTGTTTTATCAGATTCTAAAGCTAAAGTGCTTGAAACTTATAATCAGTTCAAAGGGCAATTTGAAAATATGGAGCATGTATTACAAGAAGCATCAAAAGATAAAAAAGGTAATCCTTTGGGATTTTATAATTATTCAAAATATGATTTTAAAACATTACTTGAAGATCCTGAACATATAGAACAGAATTTAATTCATTATATTGATAGTTTCAGTAAGAATGTTCAAGATATTTTTGAGAAGTTTAAACTCAAGGCACAAATAGAAAAACTTTCTAAAACAGATAGATTGTTTAGGCTTGTAAAGAAATTTTCTGAAACAAAAGTGGATTTACATCCAGATATAGTTTCTAATCATGAAATGGGAACAATCTTCGAGGAATTAACTCGTAAGTTTGCAGAACAATCAAATGAAGAAGCAGGAGACCACTTTACTCCTAAAGATGTAGTTGAATTGATGACTAAATTGATGTTTATTGAAAACGGCGTTCATTTAACAAAAAAGAACTTGATTAAAACAGTTTATGATCCTGCTTGTGGAACTGGAGGGATGCTTTCTAGTTGTAAGGATTTCATAAGCAAAATGAACGAAACTGTTGATATTGTTTTGTTTGGTCAAGAGATAAATGATGAAATTTTTGCAATTTGTAAATCTGATATGTTAATAAGAGGAGAAGATTCTGATAAAGTTAAGGGTGGAGATGATTTAAGCACACTTTCCAAAGACCAATTTCCTAATGAAAAATTTGATTATATAATCTCAAATCCTCCTTATGGGACAAAGTGGGAAGCAGACCAAGATGAAGTATTAAAAGAATCTAAAAAAGGGTTTGAAGGTCGTTTTGGAGCAGGAACTCCTCGTATTAATGACGGGCAATTACTATTTTTACAACACATGATTTCCAAAATGAAATTAAAAGAGAAATCAAGAATTGCTGTTATTACAAACGGTTCTCCTTTATTTACAGGAGATGCAGGTTCGGGAGAAAGTGATATTCGTAAATGGATTATTGAAGGCGATTTAATTGAAGCAATTATTGCTCTGCCTCATCAAATGTTTTATAAAACTGGTATAGGAACTTATATCTGGATTTTAACAAATGAAAAACCAGTTGAAAGAGTTGGAAAAATTCAGCTTATTGATGCAACTTCTAAATTTAAGAAAATGCGTAAAAGCTTAGGTAGTAAAAGGCAATATATTTCTCCTGAAGATATTAAAGACATATTGGAATACTATGAAAATTTCAAGCCTTCAAAAAATATTAAGATATTTGATAATGAAGAATTTGGATATACTAAAGTTGTTGTTGAAAGACCATTGCAATTAAATTATTGTGTAAATGAGGAAAGACTTGAAAATCTTTATTCGTATAGTGCATTTTCAAAATTAGCTGAAAGTAAAAGCAAGAATCCTGATGAAAAATTAAAAGAGGAAGAAGAAGGAAAAGCAAAACAAGACGAAATTATTAAAGCTTTGAAATCTATCGGAGATAAAACTTATAAGAACTGGGATGTTTTTGAAGAACTTGTTAAGAAAGCTTTGAAAAACATTAAATTAACTCCTATATTTATTAAAAATATTATTCTTAAATTATCGGAACATGATGAAACTGCCGAATATGTTTTAGATGCAAAAGGCAAAAAACAAGCAGATTCCAATTTAAGAGATTCTGAAAAGATTCCATTAAAAGACGATATTCAAGAATATTTTGATAGAGAAGTAAAACCCTATTATCCTGATGCTTGGATGGATAGAAGCAAAGATAAGATAGGTTATGAACTTAATTTTACTCAGTATTTCTACAAATATGTTCCTCCAAGACCTTTGGAAGAAATAGAAGCAGACATCAAGAAAGTAACTGAGGAGATTGCAGAGCTAGTCAAGGAGGATGTTGAGTAAAATGTGGGAAAGTCCTATTTACAAGTTTAAGACCGAAGTAAATGGAGAGAGAAAAGAGATTTTAATTGATGTTACAGGTTCTGCTCCTAATTTTTCTGTACCCGGAAAACAACTTGAGGGAAGTTTTGAAGTATTATTAAATGGTCTTGATCCCAGTAAAACCAAGATATTGGATTTTGGTGGTGCAAAATTAAGAAATACATTGCATCTATTGAAAAAAGGATATACTGTTTATGCTTGTGAATTTGATGATTTATTTAAACGTTCAAAACAAGCAGAAGATTTTTTTAAAGAATGTAAAAAGTTTAAGAATTTTAAAAAA
>CAYNQH010000002.1:20706-26077 GCA_964399255.1 uncultured Methanosarcinales archaeon
CTGGTATATTGAAAGAAATCTCCTCAACGGGCGTGATTTTGTTGATTTTGAAGATGAATTTGATGTTATTTTATTAATAAATGTTCTAGATGTTATGCCTGTACCTATTGAAAGACTTTGTGTTCTAGCCTTATGTAGAGAAAAGATGAAAGAAGGAGGAAGGCTTTTATGGTATACTCAACATGGAGCTTATTCCGAAAAAGATGCTGTTGCACTTCTTTTTGATGGTTTAGTAACTGGAAAAGGTAGAAATTATAATATGTTTTACAGAGATTTTACAAGAAAAGAAATTCATGATATGCTTCAATCAACAGGTTTTTCATATAATAAAGACTTTAAATTTCCAATGTCTGGGACAAATCAAGCCTATGTTTTTAATGCGGATGGTCCTATATTAGTTGATTCTACACTAGGTCTTATCGCTCAACTAAAAAAGAAAAATAAGTCTAAACTTAAAGAAGTTGAAAGAAAATCGGGTACTGAAATAAAAACGTATAAAGCAGAAGTTCCAAAAACAACGACTAAATTAGAAGAGATAAATCTTTTAGAACAATACTCTGAAGAATTAAAGAAAATACTTCCCGGAGGAGGAAAAAAGGCTTCACGATATCATAAATTAATTTTTAATGTATTAAAATGGGTTTTTGAAAGTAAGTTAAAAAAACCACAAATGGAAGAATCTATTGCTAGAGGTACGCAAAGAGTCGATATTACATTTCAAAACCAAAGAGAAAATGGATTTTTTAAGCAATTATCTGAAGGATATAATATTGTCTGCCCAAATATTTTTATTGAATGTAAAAACTATTCTGAAGATTTAACTAATACTGAAGTTTTTCAAATAAGAAGTCGTTTGAATAAAATTCGTGGGCAGTTTGGGATAATTGTTTGTAGAAAAATTGATAATAAGGATAAATTAAGAGATAGATTAACCGATGCTCTTCTTAAAGAAGAGTACATTATCATTTTAGAAGATTCTGATATTAATACCCTTATCAATTTTAAATTAAATAAAAAAGAAGAAGAGATTGATGATTTTATCGAAGAAAAATTTAAACAGTTGATATAAAATGAAACATAAACCATACTCAAAATACAAGGACTCAGGAGTTCAATGGATTGGAGAGATTCCTGAAGAGTGGAAAGTTCAGAGAGGAAAATTTCAGTTTAAAGTAACCGGAGGTTATGCCTTTCCAAGTGAAGACTTTGTTGAAGAAGGAGTTTCTCTTGTTAGAATAGGAGATGTATCTGATGGAACTGTAAACTTAGATAACTGTAAAAAAATGCCTGAAGAATATGCTTTGACAAAAAAAGACTTTTTATTAAATGAAAAAGAAGTTTTAGTTGCGATGACTGGTGCAACAATAGGAAAAATAGGACAAGTACCAAAAACTTCTGAAAAAATGTTATTAAATCAAAGAGTTGGAAGAATAAAAACAAAGTTTTCTTCTGATTATTATAAATATGTTTTGAATGCTGATTTTGTAAAAGAACAAATAAGATTAATTGCTGAAGGTGCTGCACAAGAAAATATAAGCAGTGAGCAAATCGAAAGTTTTGTAATTCCTCAACTGGATGAAAAAAATCAAAAATATATTTCTGTTTTCCTAGATTCAAAAACATCCCAATTAGACCAAACAATCGAAAAAGACAAACAATTGATTGAACTTCTCAAAGAAAAAAGAATTGCATTAATCAATCATGTTGTAACAAAAGGACTTGATAAAACTGCAAAGATGAAAGATTCTGGAATTGATTGGATTGGAGAAATTCCTGACGCGTGGGAAGTAAGAAAATTAAAATATCTGACTTCTAAAATAGGTAGTGGGATTACTCCAACAGGGGGTTCTTTAATTTATCAAGATGAAGGAATTCCTATTGTTAGAAGTCAAAATGTTCATTTTGACGGCTTAAGATTAGATGATGTTGTTTTTATACCTGAAGATATTTTTATGACGATGACTAATGCTATTATCAAGAAGCACGATGTTTTATTAAATATAACTGGTGCATCAATAGGAAGAACTACTTTTTTAGAAGATGGATTTGAAAAGGGTGTTGTAAATCAACATGTGTGCATCATTAGACCAAATAAAATTAATTACAAATTTTTAAATTATATTTTAATGTCAGATTTTGGACAAGATCAAATATTCTCAGTACAAATGGGTTCTTCAAGAGAAGGACTTAATTTTCAGCAACTAGGGACATTTTCTATACTTACTCCCTCAAAAGAAACCCAAATTAAAATAGTCCAATACTTAGACAAAGAAACTTCAAAGATTGACCAAATAATTAAAAAGATTGAAGAGAAAATTACTCTTATGGAAGAATACAAAAAATCATTAATTCATCATGTTGTAACTGGAAAGGTCGATGTGCGAGGTGTTGCACTATGAACAATACTTCAATCATTAGTGAGGCAACAAGTACCATAGTGAATAATTCAGCACCAATTCTAGCCTCTATTGACCCAAATTGGTTTTATAGTGCAATTGCTCAAAGTTCAGCCGCAATTGTTGGAATTATGGGCGCATTTCTAACTTCAAGAATAATAAGTCAGAGAAGTACAATATCCACTCTTCAAAATGAAATCCATGATAATAATAAAAAAATGGAATTCTTAAAAAAAAGAATCTTTGAAAAAAAACAATGGGTTGAGCAGATAGATGAGGAAGAAAATATAACAAATGTCAAGGATTTCCTCAAAGAAATAAGAGATGATATTGATCCAGATAATCCTCCTACCATAGATGAATTAATTGAGAAAGGCAATCAAGATGAAAATGAAGATTACCATAATCTTCCTAAAAATATACTTGAATCTAGTTTTAATGAAGAATATCTTGCAGAATTAAGAGAAAGACAAAGAAAGCGTTCATCGCCATTTGGTATGCTTAATATGGATGGATTGATGCTTGATAGGTCAATACTTATAAATCCAAATATTACAGGTAAAAAATGGGACAGATATCGAAGATATAGTGATGAAATATATGCAACAGAAGTTGAAATAGAATACTTATCTGGTTTAAATAAAACAAAAAATGAGGAACTCACTAAATTGATGGAAGCTAATGATGTTAAAAAAACACTTTTGTTTCTTGGGGGATTTTCAATATTGGGAGTATTTGCTCCTTTAGGAATTATGATGACCCAAAACAATTACACTATGGACTTATTTTTACCTTATACTTTTTGGATTATTTTTGGTTCTTGGATATTAATATTGTTTTATTTTACAAGGGAAATAATTCAATTGAATCACAAAATTCATAAGAGGTCAAAAAATGGAAACTAACACTTCAGAAAAAGCATTTCAGAATGATATTATTGCTCATTTAGTTAGCACAGGTTACAAAAGCAGAGGGACAAACTGCTTCAATAAAGCATCATGTCTTGATCCAGAATTAACTTTAAAGTTCATCATGGATACACAGGAGAAAACTTGGAAGAAATTCCAAAAAGTCTATGGAGATGATGCTGAAAATAAGTTCTTTTATAGACTAATCAATGAAATTGATAAAAAAGGTACAATCAATGTTTTAAGAAATGGCTTTAAGGATGTTGGGTGCCAATTTAATATATTTTATCCAAAACCAAACAACAATAAGAATCCTGATTTATTTGAGCATTTTGAAAAAAATATCTTTTCTGTTATTGATGATTTATAATATCATGATAAAGAAAAAGGAAATAGGGTTGATTTAGTTGTTTTTATCAATGGGCTTCCAATATTGACGATAGAACTTAAAGATACATTTTCTCAAGGTGTTGAAAACGCAATAAAGCAATATAAGGAAACTAGAGATCCAAAAGAAAAGATATTTCAAAATTGCTTTGTTCATTTTGCGATGAGTGATGAAAAGATTTTCATGGCAACAAAACTAGCAGGATGGAAAACAAGATTCTTGCCTTTCAACAAAGCATTAGATAACCCAGAAATACAAAATGATTACAAAACTTCGTACCTATACAATGATATATTACAAATAAACAAACTCTCTAAATTAATCAATAATTTTGTTTATATTGAGAAAGATGATGATACTGAATATCCAATTTTCCCAAGATATCATCAGTTAGATTGCGTTAATCTGCTTTTGACAGATGCAAAACCAAGTAAGAATTATCTTATAGAACATAGTGCAGGTTCAGGTAAAACAAAAACTATTGCGTGGCTTTCTCATGGACTAATCAATAAGTTCAACAGATTAGATAATCGTGTTTATGATATGGTTATAGTTGTTTCAGATAGAAAAGTAATTGATAAACAATTACAAGCCCAAGTTCAGGCAATTGAAAAAGTAAAAGGAATCGTTGATGTTATTGATGAAAAGAAATCCTCAAAAGACCTAAAAGAAGCAATGAAATCAGGAAGCAATATAGTTGTAACAACTTTGCATAAATTTCCTTATATTCTAGATGAAGTTAAAGATTTACCAAAACGAAATTATGCAGTAATTATTGATGAAGCTCATTCTTCTCAATCTGGAGCAATGGCTAGGAAAATGAAGCAAATTCTATCAACAAACAGCTTAGAAGAAGCTGAGGCACTTGAAAGAGATGTTGATGAAGAAGTTGAAGAAGAAATTTTAAACGAAATTGAATCTTACAGGAATCTGAAAAATGTTAGCTTTTTTGCCTTTACTGCAACTCCAAAGAATAAAACTCTTGAAATGTTTGGAACTAAAGATGATAAAGGAGAATATCATTCATTCCATTTGTATTCTATGAAACAGGCTATTGATGAAGGATTTATTTTAGATGTTCTCAAGCATTATCTTTCTTATGCAACTTATTTTAAGTTAGTAAAAAAAATAACAGATGATCCCGAATATGATGAAAAGAAAGCAAAAAAATTATTGAGAAATTTTGTTGAAAAACATCCTCATGCAATCTCAAGAAAAACTGACATAATGCTTGAGCATTTTATGAGTTCTAGTTATAATAAAATTAAAGGTAAGGCTAGGGCAATGGTTGTTACTAGGTCTAGACTTCATGCGGTATTATACAAAAAAGCATTTGATAAACTAATCAAAGAAAATAATTATCCAATTAAGACATTAGTGGCATTTACAGGAACAGTAAAACATGATGAACAAGAATATACTGAAAGTAATATGAATGGTTTACCTTCAAAGAAATCAATTGAAAATGCTTTCAAAGAAGAACCTTATAAAATTTTAATAGTAGCTAATAAATATCAAACTGGTTTTGACCAACCACTCCTTCATACCATGTATGTTGATAAAATGCTTAATGGTATTACTGCTGTTCAGACTCTTAGTAGAGCAAATAGGATTTATCCTCCTAACAAAAATGATACTCTCATATTGGATTTTGCAAATCAAACAGAAGTTATTGAGAA
>CAYNQH010000003.1:0-7320 GCA_964399255.1 uncultured Methanosarcinales archaeon
CCTCAAGTCGAAGATCAAGAGAGTCACAAAGGTATACAATGAATATCTGATGGATACTGAGTATGAACGTTTTAAAGAGCTGACCAGATACTCTCTTATCTGATTTTTTTTATTTTTTATACTAAACAACAAGCTTTTTATACCCCCTACCCCTAACTGGGATAATGGATATACAAAGTAGGATAGACCTGATAAGACAGGTAGGAGAAGAGGTTCTTACAGAAGAAGATCTGAGAGAGCTGCTTCAGACCAAAGAGAGACCTATAGCTTATGACGGCTTTGAGCCTTCCGGGCATCTGCATATAGCTCAAGGTATAATGAGGGCTATCAATGTAAATAAGATGATCAAGGCAGGCTGCCAGTTCAAGATGTGGGTAGCTGACTGGTTCGCCTGGGCCAACAATAAGATGGGCGGCGATCTTGATAAGATACAGACTGTAGGCAAGTACCAGCTTGAGGTATGGAAGGCCTGCGGCATGGACCTTGATAATGTGAAATTCATGTGGGTCAGCGATTGTGTAAGCGATCCTGAATACTGGAAGATAGTGATGAATATAGCAAGGAATACTACCGTAAAAAGGATACTTAGATGCTCTCAGATAATGGGTAGGACAGAGGCAGAGGCCCAGCAGGGCAGCCAGGTATTGTATCCTATGATGCAGTGCTCTGACATATTCTACCTTAAGGCAGACATCTGCCAGCTAGGGATGGACCAGAGGAAGGTCAATGTCCTTGCAAGAGAGATCGGGCCGAAGATAGGGTTCTGGAAGCCGGTTGTCGTGAGCCATCATATGCTTATGGGCCTAGGACAGCCAGCCACAAATGAGGCTGATCCTGTAGAGCGGGCTATTGCCATGAAGATGTCAAAGTCTAAGCCAGATACTGCTATATTCATGACGGATACAGAAGAGGATATCAAAAGGAAGCTCAAGAAGGCATATTGTCCTGAAGGGGAAGTTCAGGATAATCCTATCATGGAGTACTGCAAGTATATAATATTTGAAAAGTTCAAGGAGCTTAAGATAGAAAGGCCGGCAAAGTTTGGAGGGGACCTTTCTTTCGCAAGCTATTCAGAGCTTGAGAAGTCTTTTGCTGCAAAGGAACTGCATCCTATGGACCTTAAAGTGGCTGTAGCTTCTAAGATCGATGAGCTTGTCAAGCCTGTAAGGGACCACTTTGAGAAGAATAAGGATGCAAGAGAGCTTCTTGATAAGGTAAAGAGCTTCCAAGTAACAAGGTAAATGATCTATCAGGCAGCTTTAAGTATCTCTGTTTCTGCAGTCTGGCCCAGATCTTCTTTCTTGACTGTGCTTCTAGCATATCTTATGGTCTTTATAGTCTCTCCTATAGAGGATTTGCATATTGACAATGTGCTCTGTATGGCAGGGATAGAATGGATGACTGCGTGAAGTACAGATTCTATCTTCTGTATCTCGCCCGCCTCCTGCCTCAGCAGGTTGAACTCATTCCTTGTCTCTTCAAAAAGCTCAGCCCCTCCCTCTAGGTATTGCCCGAAATCCCTTTCAAATCCTGCAAGCATACGTTCTGCATCCTCCACTTTTTTTATAGCCTCTTCTAGCTGCCTGAATGTATTGAACAGCTGCTGTTCTTCTTCACCTATGCTTGTATAAGCTTCATTTAGGTTGTTCATCAGTTTGATGTCATTGTATGCCTTTTCTGAGAGAGAGCCTATAAAATCAAGATATGTGGAGGTATCCATGAAGTCTTTCTTCCATGATGAATATGATCCAGAACACTTGGAGAGGTCCTGTGCTAGATGGCCTTCTTCTGAGAATGCCTGCCTGATCTGTCCCATTACCTTCTTGAAAGGAGTCCTGCTGAAGAACCCTCCTTTGATGGATCTGAATGAAGGGAAAGCTCTCTTTACTTCATCGATAGATCTTAGCAAGGGGGATATTTCCTGTTCCATCCTTGCCCTCAGGTCGGAGTTTTCTTTAAGCTCTCTCTGGAAGTCTCTTTTTTCTTGCTTTGCGTCTCCTGTCTGACTTTTTATGCCTATCTCTTTATTTGCTGCGGCTGAGATCTTGCTGTCGTTCTTGATGGCTTTCTTCTCTTTCTCTATATCTTTTTTAATCCTTTTTTCCACATTGTTGAAATGTTTCCTAAGCTCCGAGGATAATCTTCCTATTGATCTGCCCATCCGGTTTATGGACTCTTTGAACCTTTTGTCAGACACGTCTATGAGCTGTTCTATGCTGTTGTTCATATCCTTCATCACAAAACCCTCTTTTCCTAGTGTGCTATGGAGATCTTTCTCTTCTTTTTCCATAACCTCAAGGATCTTTCCTATGGTCTTTTCTGCATATTCGACGATCTTGCCCATGAAGACCTTAGTTTGCGAAGGATTTTTCCGGTTCATCTTCCTGGCGCTGTCTATTGCGTTTGTGCAGTAGTTTATGTAGAAGCTCATCTGGGAAGAGGCCCTTATGGATGAGTTAAGCAAACCAGATAAGAACAAGTTCACCTGCGCGAGGGCATTCTCTATATTAAGGATTTTATCTTCTTCTCTTTCCATATCTTCTAAGACCTTTTCAGCTTCAATAATGTCTTTTTTCAGCTCATCTGAATATTCTGCTTCGTCTGTCCCGTTTATGCTTTTTATCTTATCTAGCTTCTTCTCGAAGCTTTTTAGCTTTTTGTCAAGTTTGCGAAGCCCTTCCAGATGGATCAGGCTTTTATTTATCTCATCTGCAACATTTGCGATCCTCCTGTCGCCTTTACCTATCTTTTTCATTATAGAAATAAGATCTTGCAGGCTTTTTGCCATCTCTTTAACATCTTTGCTGAACTGGTCTATGAAATTTATCTCTTCAGCAAGTATCTTCTTCATCTCTTTGGTCTCTTTGTTGACCAGCTTAGTTATCTTGTTAAAGGCCCCTCTTGCGAAGAAAGGCCTGCATATGCTCTTAAGCCTCTTCCCCTGCCCATTTACAAGCCCATAGACCTCAAAGAGTCTCTTTGATACCTTTTTGATAACCTTTTCATCTTTGAGGCTTATCTTTCCCTGTTTCTTGATCTCTTTCTTGCATCTATCCAGCAATCCTCTTAGATCATCCATCTTTTTGTTTTCTTTAAGGTTTTTAGAAATCTCTTCTACTGTGCTCTGTTCTTTTCCAAGATCATATGATATCTCAGTAGTGTACCTGGCCTCGTTTGCTATGGCTGAATTGACTTTTTTAAGGTTGGACACTATATTTATGAGGATCCATGCTTTCTTCTGGTAGTAGTCCCTAAGGGAAGCGCCTTTTCTGCTTTTTATCAGGATTCCTCTCTGCTTGCCGAGAACATTCCTAACATCTGCCTTCCCTCTTGCCTCTATCTCAGCTCCGCAAGCGTCAAGCATTACATTGATCGTCTGGGAGACCTCTACATATTCTGTAAGCCCCTTCAGGATCTCATCAGTCGCTATGCTCTTTTCATTCGTAATCCTACCTAGAAAAATAAGATCTTGGATTATATGGTCTAATATGTCTCCAAATCCCATATACCTTTCCTCAACAGATGTTTTTTTACGAATCTATAAGGATATCATATATCTTTCATATATCTTTAGAATACAGGTTAATAAACCTATCCTTTGTTCTCTATAATTACAAGGGTGTAGTTCTTGTTCAGATATCTCTTGGCTGTACCCTTTATGTCTGCCAGGGTCACATTGTTGATCCTTGAGAGGTATTTTTGGGAATCTCCTACATCGCCAATGAAATTCCAGAAGCTTAGTGTTTCTGCCATCCTGGCGTTATCCTCATTCTGGAGCAGATAGCGCCCTTCTATGAAATTCTTTGCATCTTTAAGCCCCTGCTCATCAAGGTTCTGAAGTTTGCCTATCTCCTGGAATATAAGCTCCTTTACAATAGGGATATTCCTCTTGTTGGTATTGAGATATATGAGGAAGAACCCATAATCTTTTCCTGCTTCATGCCATGCTCCTGCTTCATATGCAAGCCCTCTTTTGTTACGGATCTCTTCTACGATCGTCCCGGAGAGGCCCTTATGGAACACGGCTTTTATTACATCAAGCGCGTAAGAATCTTTATTGCCCCTTTTTGAGGCCTTATACCCGAGAACTACGTAGCTCTGCTGGACCTGTCTCTTTTCTTTCTTTATCTTCGGAGCCATCTGAACAGGCTCTTTTATATCTTTCTTTCTTGGAAGGCTTTTCTTTTTCATATATCCGAATTTTTCTTTGATGCTCTTGAGCATCTTTGACCTATCTACGTTTCCGACAACAGTGATAGACATATTGTTTGGAATATAATATTTTTTGTAGTAGGCTACCATCTGGTCTCGGGTGATGGCCGTGACACTCTGCTTAGTCCCATAGACAGCATTCTTTGCTTTTATCTTGGTGAACAATGTCTTGATAAAAAGTATGAACTGATAATGCCTTGGCTGGTCTGTAGTCATCTTTATCTCTTCCAGCACGACCTTCTTTTCCTTGTCAAAATGCTTCTTGTCTATAACAGAGTTGCATACCATATCTGACAGGATCTCAAGTCCCCTCCCGAAGAATTTTGTAGGCACCTTTACATAGTAGAATGTCCTTTCGTTAGAGGTTGCAGCATTCATCTCCCCTCCGACGCTTTCTATAGCTTCTGCAAGCTCCTTATCCTTCCTGGATCTTGTGCCTTCAAACATCATATGCTCAAGAAAATGAGAGATACCCATCTCATTAGGGTTTTCATCATTTGACCCTACATTGACGCTCACTTCTATAGCGACTGTGGAGGTAGGCCTTTTAAGGAATATTATGCTAAGGCCATTGGGAAGTATTATCTTATCCATAATTTTAGAAATCTATTTATAGTATATAATCCTTTTGGTAGCCATGAAATTAAGAGAGTTCCAGAATGTCTTGGCAGGAAAGAAGATTGATGTCGCTTTATTGTACAATTTCAACTTTCAGGAGAAAAGCTCTAGCATGATCTACTTTACAGGATATAGTGGTGTCGGCTTCTTGGTGATACCTAAGAGCAAGAAGCCATTTCTTGCAGTGCCAGAGATGGAATACATCAGGGCTAAAAGGCAGAGCAAGTTCAGGGTGGTCAGGTTTGAGAAGAATCTTGCAGAACTTATAGAATCTATAGGGAATGTCAATAGGGTAGGCATAGAGGAGAATAAGATGAGCCTAGCTTTCTATAAACGCCTTAAGAAAGAGCTTAAGGCAGGCTATGTTGATATATCAGGGGATATAGCCCTGCTTAGGATGATCAAGAAAAAGCAGGAGATACATTATCTTGAGAAAGCCTGCTCAATAACAGATGATATCTTCCAGAAGATGATGGGGAATTTCAAGAATTTTAGGACTGAAAAAGAAGCATGCGCTTTTCTCCAGTCAGAGGCAGAGAAAAAAGGGTGTGAAATGGCTTTTGACCCTATGGTAGCTTCAGGTATCCACTCTACCCAGGCCCATTTCGAGCCTGATGGCAGGCTGAGGAAAGGATTCTGCATAATAGACTTCGGAGTCAGCTATAAAGGGTACCATTCTGATATGACAAGGACTGTCTATATAGGCATCCCTTCTAGGCAGGAGCTTGAGGACTATGGGCTCGTCCTTAAGGCACAGCTGGATGCCATAACCTCTCTTAAGCCAGGAGTCAAGGCTAGCGAGGTTGATGCTGTAGCGAGGAAGAGCCTTGGCAGCAAGGCAAAGGCTTTCAACCATTCCCTGGGCCACGGGGTAGGCATCGATATCCACGAATCTCCTAACATAGGCCCTAAAGGAGAAGAGAAGCTTCAGAATGATATGGTATTCACTATAGAACCTGCTATTTATCTTAAAGGGAGGTATGGGATAAGGATAGAAGACACGATACTATTGCAGGAAAAGGCTTTGGTGCTTACAAAGACACCTAAACATCTTCTGATTGTTAATAACAGGAAGTGAAATAGTATGAAAAGGTATAAAGATTTAGGGGTGGGAGCAAGGGTTTTCATAGTATTCTTATCTTGTTATCTCCTACTAAAAATCTACCTGGCTTTAGGGACATATCTCCTATTCAGAGAGGTTTATGAGTTTTTATGGTCTACCTTCATGACTATCCACCTAGTCTTCACACCTTTAGCTATAATCAGCATTATTTTTTATGGATTATCGGTTTATTTTCTTTTTATAGAGAAATATTACTCATGGTGGGCGGCCATAGTCCCTCCATTATTCAGTCTTTTTAGTCCTTTGCCTGCAGGCAACAATCCTAGCCTTTATGAGGGTCTTTTTCTCTCTGCCTACCAGCAGTTGCCCGCCTTAAGTGGGGGTTACATCTTATCAATATTTTTGCATAGCTTAACCTCTCTTGCTATTATAGGGCTTGCCCTTTCTCATATCCTTTCCAGATCTCAAAAGAATAAAACTCTTCCTCCTGAATCTTCATTAGCAATAGTATTTTGTGCTCTTGTAAGTGTGGAACTTTCTGGACTGATAGTTCCTGTTATCTTTGGGGGTCTTATAATCAAGGATTTGTTTATTGGTCTTACTATCCTGTCTATATTCTGGATTTTAGAATACTATCTTGGATTTTCAAACACGAAGAAATCAGGATAAATTTCCTATCTGAATTTTGGGCTTCCAGGCCTTAATCAAAAACCTAGATGAGCCACTTGCCGTTCTTCTGTATGACCTTGCCGTCAGCTATTATCTGTCCGTTCTTCCTAAGGTCTTTTACGATATCCCAGTGCAATGCAGACTTATTAGGCTCTCCGCATTCCTTGTAGGCCATCCCGAAAGCAAGATGTATCGTACCGCCTATCTTCTCATCAAAAAGAAGCTCTTTGGTGAACTTAGTGACCTTAGGGTTCATCCCTATGCCTAGCTCCCCTATATATCTTGAGCCTTTGTCTGTATCAAGCATGGTGTTCAGGAACTTCTCGTTCTTGTCGGCAGTGGCTTTTATGCACTTGCCATTCTTGAATTCGCAGTAGATATTCTGGACCTCTACACCAGACCTTATCGCAGGATAGGTAAACCTTATATGGCCCTCTACGCTTTTTGGCTCTGGCGCGCAGAATATCTCTCCGCCAGGGAGGTTTTCTTCTCCTGAGTCTGCTACGAAACTTTTCTTATATACATTTAATGTTAGGTCAGTGTCTTCTCCGATTATCCTTATCTTCTTTGCCTTGTTCAGCTGATCCCTCAGGTAGTTAAACCTTTTCCCTAATTTTTCCCAGTCCTGGTTGGTAGAATCAAATACGAATTTCTCATACTCTTCGAATGACATCTCTGCATCCTGCGCAAGAGCTTTTGTTGGGAATATGGTAGTGCATCTTCTTATCTTATCTTTGGTGTTGACTATATAGTCTGAG
>CAYNQH010000003.1:7330-21800 GCA_964399255.1 uncultured Methanosarcinales archaeon
TCTCTTGTGTTTGAGTCTGAGATTATCCCTATGTATCCCTGTGATCTCTTTATCTCATCAAAGGTTATCTGAGGGAATTTGCCGAGCTGTTCTTTTGAAGCGTTCTTGTAGTAGATATAGGAAACTCCTGGGATGCCCACCTTAAGAGAAGGGTAAGCGCCTTTTTTAAGCACCAGCCTGTACACTTCTCTCATAAGTTCCTGCGCTTCTACATCACCTGAGATTATTATATATTCTCCTTTCTTTACCTTGATAGAGTGATTTACCAGAACTTCTGCCTGTTTTTGTATTCTAGGGTCGACCATGGTGCTTGTTGAGAAGATAGGGATTATATATAAAGTTTGCTTTACTTCTTATAAATGGTATTTACCCACCATCCTTTGATATAGGTGAGTGTCAATGTTGAAAGCAAAAAACCGGCAGTGGGGACTAGCGCGTTCAGCCAGGGATTCTGCACACCTATAAGGTACAGAAAGACCACGACTATCACATATGTCATTATAGCTATTATCGCCCTTCTTGTCTTGCTTGTTTCCCAGGCCTTGTCTGCCTCGACACGAGCGTTTCTTTCGTGTATCTTCTTTATTTCTTTCTTGACCATTTTACGGCTAGCTCTTTTAAAGGGTTCACAATTTCATTTAACTCTTCATATAGTATTATAGCGTCTGCTGCTCCTAGAGAAGTCTCTTTGATAGCTGTCCCTTTTTTCATTATCATTATTATCTTCTTATTTTGGGCGAAGGCTATACCCATCTCTATAGCTCTTCCTGTTGGCTTGTCAGTCATGTCTATCATAAGTGCATCGGACTTTTCTATCTCATATCTTGCTCGCTCCATAAGTTCCTTAGGGTTTGTGAATACCTTTTGATAGTTCTCAACATCCCTGAAGAAAGAGAAATCTTCAAACCCTGCCTTTTTTACTAGGCCGCATAAATATTCTACTTCCTGCCTGTTTGAATGCTCTTTAAAACTGGATGTTACAAAAACTCTCATTCGAATTTAAGAGCGCATTTATTATATAAACTTTTGCTCAATATTATTATCAAAACATTTATAAAACACCCTCGATTCCTTATAAGAATGGCTTCGAACGATGAGATCATAAATAAGGTCATGACAGGATATTCTGTTGATGTCAACACATTAGAGGAAGAGAACAAGATACTTAAGGAGACTGTGAACCACCTTAAGCAGGAGCTCAACAAGTTCCAGAGGAACCCTCTTCTTGTTGCAGAGGTAAGAGACATAGTTGAAGGCAATGCCCTGCTAAGGCTCAACAATGGCAACGAGTTCTTTGTGGATATAGCATCAGGCTGTGATCAATTGATACCTGGAGATACAGTCCTTGTTGAGCAGAAGAACCTAACTGTAGTTAAGAAGGTCAAGGCTTCCACAAAGAAATTCAATGTAGAAAAATTTGTCATAGTAGAAAAGCCTACGATCAAATGGAAAGATGTTGGCGGCCTTGAGAGAGAGGCAGAAGAGATAAGGGAAGTCATAGAGCTGCCGTTGAAGAAGCCGGAGCTTTTCAAGAAGGTAGGCATCACGCCGCCTAAAGGGATACTCCTCCATGGCCCGCCAGGGACAGGGAAGACCCTCCTTGCTAAGGCAGTTGCAGCATCTACAGACAGCACTTTCATAGAAGTAGTAGGATCAGAGCTGGTACAGAAATTTATAGGTGAGGGGGCTAAGCTGGTCAAGGAGATATTCCAGATGGCCAGGGAGAAGGCTCCTGCGATAGTTTTTATAGATGAGATTGACGCTTTAGCTGCCAAGAGGATAGAGATAGGCACATCAGGGGAAAGAGAGGTGCAGAGAACATTCATGCAGCTCCTTGCCGAGCTTGACGGGTTCAAGCATCTGGGCAATGTGAAGCTGATAGGATGCACTAACAGAAAAGACATACTAGACCCTGCGGTGATAAGGCCGGGAAGGCTTGACAGGCTCATCAGGGTAGATCTTCCTAACAAGGCAGGCATAGAAGAGATATTCAAGATACACACGAAGGATATGAAGCTTGACAGCAAGATAAACCTTGACAAGATCTACAGGCTTATGGAAGCAGAGCATTTCTCTGGAGCTGAGATAAAGGCTGTATGTACAGAGGCAGGATACTTCGCAATAAGGAAGGCCAGGACAAAGATTGTCGAGAAAGACCTGGTTGAAGGCATAAATAAGGTCAAGCAGTCAGAAGAGAGAGACGGTCAGGACTATATGAGGATGTTCGGATAATCCTAAAGGTTAAGTATGATGGAGAAAGTTTATGAGACTATAAGGCATGCTTTCATAGCCAGGATACCCTTTGTAGTCCGTGTTATCCATGGGGGGATAAGGGCGAGAGGGGTTGCGATAGAGACAAGCGAGCGGTCGACCCTCATATCATGGAGGCATAGAGGCCATATGTGGCTTGAGATGAAAACAGCCTACGAGCTAGGCCTGTTGCCGAAGAATCATGAGGATCTTACAGATGAGCAGCTCAATAAGCATCTTGAATCTTTAAAAGGAAAACAGATAATACTCAAATCTGAGATATACAAGTCTGATTCTGAGATGGCTAAGCCTGAGCCTGAGAAGAGTAAGGCAAGATAGGTGTTTCTATGGGTATATTCATATTTAACATAGCTCTCGGATTCTTGCTAGCAGCAGAATTCGGACAGGTAAGCGTCGAGGTATTCAGGAGAGCGCTTAGCAACGGATTCAAGGAAGGATTTCTCACAGTATTGGGCGCAGTAACAGGAGATCTTCTTTACCTAATACTTACAATGCTGGGAGTGATAATCATATTCAACGATCCTTCTTTCCTCAGGATACTCTGGATCTTAGGTGCGATGGCCCTGTTCTATATAGGAACTTCAGGAGTTCAGGATTATATAGAAAAGGCAGAGATAAGATCTGATACAGAGAGGAGGAAGATGCACCCATATCTGATAGGTTTCATCCTTGCTTTCGTGCACCCCTTAAACCTGATATGGTGGGCGACTATCTTAAGCCCGATAATACTTAAGAACATGCTGGAGACCTCATGGCAGATAGCATTCCTCAACGCATTGGGGATACATGTAGGGGTCCTTTTGTGGCTTGTGCCTTTCTCTTTTGTGGTATCTATAAGCAGGACAAGGCTGAGAAAGCATCACCTGCGGTCAGTCTCACTGGCATCATCAATAATGCTGATGGTTTTTGCGCTCTGGTTCGGATGGCATGCTTTCTAGACATTACAGGACCGGAAGGTATTTTAAGATGGTTAATCCTCACAGGATTTGTTTCTTTATATCCTCTAGAATCAGCTCGAATTTTGTA
Organism: uncultured Methanosarcinales archaeon; assembly: GCA_964399255.1. Taxonomy (GTDB): domain Archaea; phylum Nanobdellota; class Nanobdellia; order Woesearchaeales; family CAYNQH01; genus CAYNQH01. The sequence continues at coordinate 10,628 of CAYNQH010000003.1, forward strand.
TAACCTGCCGCCTCATTGAAATGGCCTGCATTCTTTATTATCTTGAGCTTGGCTCCCAGCATGTTTGCGATCTCCTTGCCCTTATCCAAAGGCACATAAGGATCATCGTCTGAATGGTAGACTAAAAAATAAGTGCAGTTCTCTTTTATCCTGCTGAAATCAAACTCTTTCATGAAAGTTCTGTTTATCCTGTCAAAATCTGGATTTGAGATGTTTCCTATAAATCCTGAGACAAGGAATGCTGCTTTTGCCTTATGTTTCTCTAATAAGGAAAGGATGAATGCAGGTCCAAGGCTGTGCCCGATGATTATAGAACCCTCATCAAGATATCGGTCGTATCTTTTGAATACTTCAAGCCAGGATCCGAGACTCTGTTTTTCTGGAGTAGGGAACTTAGGGATATACACATCTATCCCTAGCTTCTCCAGCTCTTGCTTGAGCCAAGGGAACCAGTTCTCATCTGGATGCCCATATGAGCCATGTATAATTATCGCATTCATCTTAAAAGATGGTAAAAAGTGCGCGCTCCTCAGTTACTACCGTTCATCATAGCTTGCGCTCAGTGGGTGTTCACTAAGTCAACGCACGCACAATCACAGTATAAGGTGTGCCTTTAATAATCTTGCCTTCTGTAAAGAAACATTTATAAATGGATAAGCTCTTTTTAAACTAAAAAATGAGGGAATGATGCGGGAATATCTTACATTCGAAGAGCTTCAACGCTTCAGCATAAAGCGCATAGACAGGCTCCAGCAGAAGAGATTTCAGGCGGTAGTTAGATATATTCTTCCTCTTTGCAAGGCTTATCGTGAGATGTTCAGGGAGTATAATGTTGATTTTCATTCTGTAAGGTCTGTAGAAGACTGGCATAAGAAAGGCCTTCCTCTTATAAAGAAGTCTTATTACATCAAGAACTCAAAGGATTTTGTAGCTATGCCTTACAAGAGCAAGAGGGAGCTGTTCTCGAAACATATGAAGTTTGTAGGGAGCCAATCTACAAGTGATTGGTTATTCCTCTGGCTTGAGGCAATATTCAACAGGGAAGGGCTTGAGAAGCAGATAAAACAATACTATTTCCCTAAGATGCCTGCATTCTCAGGAGGCACAGAGTCAGGGCATCCTACTGCGGTTTTCATGACAGGGAAGGAACGCCTCAGCAATTTCGTGAATAATGTTGACAATATGGGCAAGATGATAATAGCAAACCTTCCTGGTAAGGATATAATAGGGATGAACCTTTTCCCATACGCTCCCCATATGGGTTGGCATGCAGTCCATGAAGCAATGAACATAAACGCTGATCTCAATTTATGCACTGCTGCAGGGGGAGCTATATCTACGGAGCGCCTGGTGGATATAGCTGGCAAGGCTAAGCCTAATGTAATAGCTGGCATGTCTACCTATATAAGGAATAAGTTCCTCCCTATGGCTGTCAAGAGTAAGATAAAGCTGCCAGAATCTGTAGTGTTTGCGAATGGCGCTACAAAGATGTATCCTTCTGAGATCGAGGATATAAAGAGGCTTGCAGCAAAGTTAGGGGTGAAGAAGCCGGTGATACTTGATGCCCTTGGAGCTTCAGAATTCAAGGAGGACCTGATGCCAGAATGCTGCCAGGGTTCAGGATTTCATATGATAAACCCTCTGACAAATATAATAAAGGCAGTTAAGGTCAACTCGGTCAAGGAAGATTCTGTGTATATAGATGACTGGGATTTTACTGATCAGGAAGAAGGAGGCTACATAACTGTCTGGAATATAGATGGGGCAGGGACTATGCTTCAGGGATACCTTCTAGGGGACCATGTCGAGAGTATAGTTGAGAAGTGTCCCTCCTGCAGGCTTAATGTCCGGCGCATTCTGGGTGTTGAAAGGATAGCCAATCTTGAGACAGCAGTCAAGCTTACAGGTATGATAGAGGAGAAGATCAAAGGTTCGCGAGTCAACCTTTCCTCTCTCCGTGAGACCTTATTGTCGATCAAAGAGGTTGAAGAGGTCCAGCTAATAATAAAGAAATCCAAGAAGAAGGATGAGATCCTGATAAGATGCGTGCCTTCATCAGATAGGAAGGGCGCTATAGACAAGATAAAGGCTGCCTTAAGGAGATACTCTGAAGTCACGCCTAAGATCGAGGTGGTATCATTAGATAATCTCATGTCTGGCGACCATCTTAAGTATGAAGGGATAGTCATAAAAAAGGAAAATGCTGAAAGAAATTCTTGATCCATTCCTGGGGCTTGCCGCAGCTATAGTGAGCTTTCCGTTCGTGAAGAATATCAAAGGAGAGGAGAATCTCCATATAGGAAGGCCTTTCATAATTGCAGTCAACCATTCAAGCGTGCTTGACACTCCTATAACCTTCTACCTTTTCCATAAGAATCTTAGGGAGGGATTCTATTATATAGCGGCCAAGATGCTTTTCAAGACATGGTTCAGGAAATATTTTGTAAGGCTGTATTCCATCCCTGTAGACAGGGAGAATCCAGGCAAGCATCCTCTTGACAAGGAGGTAAGGGCGTTGAATCACGGCAAGATCATAATCATATTTCCGGAAGGGAGGGAGACTATGGATGGAAAGCTCCAGAAAGGCCATACAGGAGTATCCTACCTTGCATTAACAACAGGCCTTCCTGTAGTCCCTGTTGGCCTGAAGCATGCATTCAATGTCTGGCCTGTGACAAGATGGCTTCCAAGGATAGACCGGTCAGTTGAGGTAAACATAGGAAAGCCCCTGAATTTTAAGAAGGAGAAGATAACAGAGAAGAATCTTCATATTGCTACCAGAAAGATCATGAAGGAGATAGGATGCCTTCTTGGCCAGAAATATAGGTTTTAAACTTATCGAAATCTTTTTATAAAACCTTAGAATCCGTCAGTCTTATGAGAAAAACAATTATCTTGGCAGTGATATTTGTCCTATTCTTGTTAGGCTGCCAGACCTCTAAACCAACAACCTATGAAGAGATACCTTTCAATTATGAGGGGGTCCTGCCAAAGCATCAGGCGCCTGAAGATGCTATTGCATATATGCAGAAACTAAACGGATCTAACGAGACTATCATCACAGTTATCTTAGGATTGGATAATAATAGTGTTGCTAAACAGGCTAATCTGGGATTCGTGCCTGCTTATGTTCTCCTCAAGGATGTTGTAGAGGATAATTCTTTAAGGATTAAGGAGTGTGTCATAACTGTAGTCGATAAAGGGATGGTAATATCAAATAATCAGACAGTAAAACCGGTCAAGACCATATCCTTACTGGTCCTCACCCCTAAAGGAAGCGAGGTCATAGAGCTTAAGGATGAGGAGAAAAGGAAGATAATCACGAAAGACGGCCTCCTTTATATCGCATACCAATCAAGAGAGACGGATAATATCCTTATAAAGAACCTAGGCTGAAACGCTGAAATCTACACATATCCTGAACACTCTGGGGGCATGCTGTCCGCATCTTACTGTCCTCAATATCCTGCATTTCTTCCCTGCTTTCTTGCATGCTTCTTTTATCCATCCTTTTGCCTTGTCAAATTCTTCCTCATTCAGGAAAGCATAGAAATGTATGATTGCCTTGTCCTTTGCAGCTGAAATTGCTGTGTCAAGGAAGTTCTCTGCGGATTTAGGAAGAGGCATAAGTATCCTGTCAAACTTCCCGAGATCAGGCACTACCTTATTCACATCTCCCTGGAAGAGCTCTATATTCTTCAGCTTGTTCAGCCTGATGTTTTCAAGGCCGTAACTATGGCCGTCAGGGTTTATCTCCACGCCCACAATCCTCCTTGCCATTGTGTTTCTTGAAATCACGCAGGGGTAAGGGGCGCAGCCTGAGAACATGACAAGGACTTCCTCTCCTTTTTTAACAAGCCCCATTATCCTCTTCCGCTCTGTGCTCAGGCGGGGGGAGAAGTATACCTTTTCGACATCGAACTTGAGCATTATACCATTCTCTTTGTAGAGTGCTTCTTTTGTATTCTCTCCTGCAATGACATTTACTTTCTGGAGCCTGAACTCTCCAGAATGTGTGCCTACCTTCTTTACTACAGTCTTTATGTTCTTATGGCTCTTAAGCAAGGTCTCTGCAATGAGCTTCTCTTTTTTCTCAAGCTCAGGGTCTACTTCCAATATTGCGATATTTCCCAGGGTGTCGAATGCTGTCTTTAGGGCTTCTTTCTCATCTTCTGTCAGTTTATTGTCAAGAGCCTTCCTTAGGGTCTCTCCAGTATTTCTATATTCAAGATCCTTGTCTGAGAATGATATAAAATCGAATTCATCCTCGATGTTGGCTTTTGACCTTATAGGGAAGTAGATGGATCTGCTGTCTTTTGCAGCTTTATATTCTTCTGAGAACAGCCTGTGCTTTAGGAGGAACTGCTTCACTTCCTGAGCCTTTGCAAGAGGTACTTTGACTGTCAGCATGACCTAATGGAAAAGCAAGAGGTATTAATTTCTTGCCATTTAATAAGGCTATTTAGTCACCATTTTATCACCATTGTATAGTGGTCATAAACAGAAAGTTTTATATACCTCCAACAGAAACATCTACATATGGAATTCAAAAATCAACTTGAAGATATGCTAATCAAGATAGGGTATGTGCACGGAGAGGTATTTGAGGAGACACATTCAGCTTATTACTGGGAGATCCTACTCAGCGATCTTGTTTTTGACCCTGTAATAAAAAAGATACTTGAAAAGGATTTTGATTTTCCTGAAGAGGATGAAGATCGCCTTAGGCTTACACTTCAGGAAACTATCTCTAACAGCTATGTCAGAGGATGCCGCAGCAGCAAGGAACTTGATGTAGCCTATAAGGTATTCTTTGGAGAGAAAGGCATAGTCTTCACAGTAGTGGATGACAGCCAGGGTTTTGACCATCAGGCAAAGCTGGAAAAGGCCAGAGCGAACCATAATGGACTTACAGATGAGAGGGTCCTTGATCCTGATAAGGGAAAAGAATACCCTGGCGGCACAGGTATGTACTGCCTTCTTCATTTCGCAGATGAGTTCTGCTATAATGAGAAGGGCAATGCTCTCGCAGTGAGATTCGACCTTAAGAGATAGATTATATAGATAAACATTATAGATATAAAATTCATAGAGAAACAAAAATCAGATAATATTTTTTATGGTTAAAATGAATAAGATAATCTTCTATACAGACATAGGTACTGATGTAGACGATCTTCTTGCCCTTACTTTCGCATATTTTGCCGATAAGATAGACATTAGAGGGATTGTCACGACACATGCTATACCTCTTAAGAGGGCTCAGATAGCAGCAAAGGCCCTCCAATACCTTGATAGGTCAGTATCAGCCTCTGCTGCGCAAATACCAATAGGTGCAGGGACCTCAAGCCCTTTGTCTGACGGAGAACTATACATCACAGGTTCTGAAGGTAAAGGATTCATCGATAAAGAGTCTTATGATATAAGCTCTGCTCAGGATGTTTTTGAGAGTGCACTCTCTGAGGATAATGTCTCTGTCGTAGCTCTAGCGCCTCTCACTGACCTTGCGATCCTTTATCAGAGAAGCTTTCCTACATTCGATAGGATTGCATCCCTATACATCCAGGCAAGAGCAAGGTTTGAAGAAGGCAAGCTTATTCCAGACGAATCTTCTTTTAATATCAGGGTCGATATGGAAGCTGCAAGGATAGTCCTTTCACAGGATAACCCTATGGTGTTTTCCGGTAAGGGTATGGCCTATCAGGCACCTATAAATGAAAAAGAGCTGCAGAAGATAAGGGATACAGGCCACCCTGTAGGTGAAGAGATATATAATTCATGCCATAGGGGCCTTCAGCATCTGGCAAAAGAAGCCCCTAAGCTATATGATGAGATATACCTAAAACATGATGCTGTATGCTATCCCTATGACCCCCTTACTGTCATGGCTTTAGCCTATCCTGAATTTTTTGAGTTTGAGGAAGTGAACGGCGTCAGAAGAGGTGCGAAGACCAGACCTGAGGCAAAAGCATTCCTGATAGAGACCATCGTAAAGGGTCTTGCTGACGGAAGAGATAAAACTTAGAGTACCAAGATTGTAGCCCCTACGATCATTATAGCACATGCGATTGACTTATGAAGCACCTTCTTCTCATGGAACATCTCTCCTCCCAGGACAGTCTGTATCAATGTACCTACTCTCTTTATTGGTATGACCAGGCTTATCATTGCTAAAGATGCTGCCTGGAAATAGAACAGCACGCTTACCACGCTGAGTATAGCAACTAATAGGAGCAGGCCGCCTTCATCCTTAATCGTGTTCTTTACGTCATCAAGGCCGTTATGGAACAGGAATAATACTATTATGTAATCTATAGAGACGAATATATATGCATAGAATGCAAGGGTGAGGGGCTTTACATACTCCAGCACATATTTATCACCTATTGAAGTGAAGGAGTAGATGACCAAGGCCAAAAGAAGCAGCTTCGTGTACTTTGAGCTGAACATCTTCTTGAAAGGGGCCTGTATTTTTTTCCAGCTATGGTCCGCTTCAAGGATATAGGTGCCTGCAGCCAGGATGAATATGCCTCCGAATTGCAGCAAGGTTATGCGCTCCTTTAGTAAAAAGGCTGATAATATTATCAGGAATAAAGGGCTCAGGTTGAACAAAGGGCCTATCAGGCTGATATCCTCATGCCTGTAAGCTTTTATTGTGTAGATGCTCGCGATAGTCCCTCCTAGAGCGATTATTGCTATCCATATTATCATCTTTATGCTGATCGAGAAGTCTATGAAAGGAAAAAGGAATATGGATATTATAAGCACCTCAAATATCTTCAGCGTAGCGCCCACTTCCATAGCATGGTTCTTCTTCAGGCCTTTCTTAAGCACTACCGTGCTGACACCTCCGAATATGGCGCTCATCAATGCAAAGACATACCAGGGGACCATCAGCACCACTCACCGAGGCCTTTCTGCTCTTTAGACTTCTTTGCCTGCTTAAGCTTATCAAGAGAGCTTTCAACCCTCTCCTTTGAGAAGTCGTGCTTGTCTACAAGTATATGCATGACCTTATCATAATCCAATGGCTTCCACTCTAGGGTGTAATCATCGGTTACAGCCATCTTCTTTATAAGATAGAATACTTCGGTCCAGGGGAAGTCAAAATATCTCTCCCATCCTGCTTCCTTGAAAAGGGCTTCCAGGTCATTGCCATGCTTCTTTACCAGCTTAAGCGCATTCTTAGGGCCTATCCCTTTTATACCTCCTATGTTATAGTCTGTACCTACCAGCATGCCCATCGCGATGAGCTGATCCCTGTCTATCCCAAGGTTGTTCAGGTTTTCTGCGAGCTCTATGATCTGGGGTTTTATGGTCTCATATGAGAGCCGGCTAGGCATCTTCCTTCTCTGGGTGATAGAAAGGTTCTTTATCATTACCGGAGTCCCGAAGAGAAGGCAGTCTGTATCTTGGGAGACAAGGCCGTATACTTCGCCTTTCTTGACCATATGTGCGGCTTGGGCCTCACCTTCAGAAGGCGCCTGCACTATCGGGAGGCCTAATGCTTGGATAAGCTCTTTTGCTTCCTCCACCATCTCTCTTGTAAGGATAGAGGTCCGGCCTGCATATTTCTTCATGCCTTCTATATCACCAGCCTCTTCTGCTTCCTTATGCTTGAGCTTTGCATCATCTTTCAGGGAAGCCCTCCTTTCCCTCTCTTTCTTCTTGAGAATGGGGGCTTCACCGTCAAATACAAAGACGAGCTTCATATCTTTCTGCATAAGCTTTGTCGTCCTGCTGAACAGCCCTGTAAGATGGCTGGTTATATTTCCATGGGAATCCTTCAGAGGCGTCCCGTCACGCATCCTTAAAGTTGTCAGAAACTGGTAGATAAGGTTGAATGAATCTATAGCAAATCTCTTTCCTTTGAGCTCATCTATGCTTATTTCACGAACCTTCAAAAGTTCTGTTATCTGTACACCCATTTTTTGATCAGATCCTCAGCCTGGCTTTTATAATGTTTGAAGCTGATTATATTTAAAATTTTGTAAAAATAGAAGAAAAATAAAAAATAATAGATTTTTATTCTACCTTTATAGAGATGGTCTCTTCAGAATAGTCCCTTTCGAACCCTTTATCCATGCTCTTGACCTCGATCTGCAGGTTTATCCTTATCCCTGCTTCAGTCTCATGGTTAGGTGTTACTGTATCGCCTATCTTTATGATGACCGGGACTATCCTCTGGCTTTTTGCGCCTATCGTAAAGTCAGAGAACTTGTTTGCGTCAAGCCATTCTGTAAGGTCTGCAGTTGTCGTAAGCTCTTCGTAAGAGCCAGGCCCTAGGGTCTTCTGCACTTTCTCTACCTTTGGTTTTATCCTGTAGGTTACAGCATCATTTTCATTGTTGACTACGCCCATACCTATTACTACGACCTCCCCTTTATTTACAGTCTTGAATGTTGATGAGATTGCTGTCCTTATGCCCATCTTCATCTGGCTCTCGAGCTTTGCCTTCTCTTCTGAGCTAAGCTCATAAGAAACTTCCTTTACAGGCTCAGCTGCTGCAGGTTCTTTAGCTGCCGGAGCTTTTACTGTTGCAGGCTCTGAAGTTGCCGCATCATCTTTTTTTACTACAGTCGCACTTGTGTCTGGAGTCTTTACAGACCCCTCGCTTGTCGATGTAGGTTTTATGGTTTCAGTCTCTCCGTCGCCGCATCCGAATATGCTGATGACCAGCGCAAGCAAGACCAATATTGCCATTATCTTTTTCATTTTATTACCCCCGATCAATTTTTTCAATATATCATTTCATATCTTCTTGATGCTTATGTTGCTGAAGTCTGTCTTCAGCATGCTTAATGCTTTCTTAGTTACTTCCCCTGTGGTGATATAGAGTGCAGGAAGCTTCTTAAGCTGCGCCTTGACAAAAACAGAACTTATATCCCCTTCATTGGATTTTTTCTTGTTTTTTGCCTTGCAGTAATACTGCAATTTTCCTACTGCGCTAGGCACCTCGATGATGAAGTCAATCTCTGAATCTTTCCTGATAATCTTGCTGTTTATTATGGTAATATCATTTTTATTAAAATACCTTTCTATTTTCCTGTAGAAATCATCCTTTTCTGTTGTGTCTATGAAAGGCTTTTCCTGCTCTGGCTTTTTTTCAGGCTTTCTTATCTCGGCATGTTTCTTGTCTTCTTTTTCCTTCTCTCTTTCATCTTTCTGGGCTGTCTTTTCCTGAGGCTTTTCCTCATGTTCTGCTTTTTTTATCCCCTCTGATTTCTCTTTCTCTGCTTCTTCTTCCTTCTTTTCAGCCTTCTCTTTCTCAAGCTCTTTCTTTATCTCATTTACCGCTTCAGGATCGATCTGAGGCGAGTCTTTCTTTATGTTAAGCTTCTCTTTTATGATATCCACAGCTTTGCTTTCTTCAAGTAGATACCATTTCCAGAAGATTATCTTCTTATCCTGGTATGTTACGCTCAGGGGCTTGGCAAAATCCTTTATCGCCCTTAGGGCAGCCCTGATCACAGGAGCCTGTTCATCATCTTTCAATACAAGTTCTCTCTTAAGGATATCGAATGCCTTCTGCTCCTTCTCATGGAGCTGCTTGTAGTAGTTCTGTAGCTTGTACTCCTGGCCTTCCATATAGTATAATGGGCTTGTACCTACCTTTACGCATGAAATCTTCAGCTTTTTCTTGTCAACAAGCTCAGAAAGCATCGCGCCTGCAAAAAGGCTGTTGGTGTTGACCTCTTTGTAGATCTGGGTAGGAAGCAAAGGGCCCTTGCTTCTTACTATCTGCATAATCTTATCTCTGTGGTCCATACTTTTGTCTATCTAGGCTTTGTTTAAATAACTTTTTATTAAATAGCGAGGACGATACAAGATTATTTTACTATTTAATAGTGGCAAAAATAGAAAGCTTTTTATATTAGTTCTGCATTACAAAGGCTATGGTAAGGGAAAAATCTGACGATTCAACAGACAGGACTATCCAGGGAGAGGAGAGCCCTTTTGCAGTCCAAAGGCAGGATTATAGGGTTGTGCAGTTTGATGAAGGCATGAGAGTAGGCAATATCATAGGTGCACAGATATCTATGTATTTTGAGAGCGTAGAGCCTGAAACAGGAGAATCTTATTTTTCAGAAGCTCTCGATGTGGGCAAGAAGCTTGAGTGCCCTAAGCAGACACAGTTATACATAAACAATCGCGGCCTTTCCAGAAGCTCAAAGATGTTCAGGCATTCCGACTCAAGATCAGCCAGCATCGGTGAAGATGTAGATGAGAATTCTCTCCACTTTGCACAGGATTCAGCATTGGCAGACAGCATAGGGAAGGGAATTTTAGCAGCAGGCAGGGTCAAAGGGCTTGATCCTGAAAAGATGTACGACCCTGTGCAGCATGTAGTGTCTCTCAACTTCTTCGGTGATAAGAAGATAAGTTCTGTCAGGGCTAAGATGATGGAGGAGACCGGAGAGATGGTTTTTTCGGCGCAGATGTTCATCTACTCAACATATTTCCCAAAGCATTTCCAGTTGGTTGTAGAGGATCTATACAGCAGGAACAAGATAGACCTTCTTTTTGAGACGCCGCCATCCCAATCTGCATATGAGGGTATTAAAAGGAAATTTCTCCAGGAGGTTATAGCCAACCTAAGCCAGGGTATGAGCGATCCTATAATAGACTCTTATGGAACTCCTGAAGGGGTTGCAGGGTATTATGAGGCCATCTTAGACGAGCAGTTTAAGGCAAAGAGGCCGAAAGAATTTGAAGTGCCTATCGAGATGGCTGGAAAAAGGGCTAAAAAGCTTGAAGATGGGATTGCAGTAGTATCTGATCCTAACTCTTCAGTGTGGGTAGTAGAATACGATGGAAGGACTGCATTATTTGGTGATGAGCAGTCTTCGATGAAATTTTTTGAGCTTGTTGATAAGGTAAGGAGGCAGGGAAGTTCATATGATATCAGCGATCTTCTGCATGCACAGGTCCTTATGAATCAGAAGGGTTACAGGCCAGGACATCTATGGTCTGATCCGGAGAGGCAGTATATACAGGCTCTTGTCCTTGAAAGATGCCCAATAATAGACCTTAGATCAGGTGATTATGATAAGGCGATCATAGGTGTAGGCTCAAGATTCCAGAAGGGTGACATAAACTCACTGAGGAAGAATAGGATTGTCATAGAGAAAGGAAGCGTAGGCTTCATGGAAAAGATGCGAAGGAAGATACG
>CAYNQH010000003.1:21810-22140 GCA_964399255.1 uncultured Methanosarcinales archaeon
TCAATGTATTTGCAATAATATATATCATCTATCCTTATCTGCTGCTCAAAAATAAATTCTAGAAATTGTTATAATAGAAGATCAAGGCCTTACCCATCGTATCTCATAATATGTGACGTCACTTTCAGCATCTACTATCCCTATCATAAGCCTTTTCTTTGTCGAATGCGCTACCCTGTTCTTTGCGGCGAACTCATACCATGTTGACACTGCGCTCTCATGTACTGGATAGACAACCCATCTTGCATGGTCCTCTCCAGGTTTCACGCCTCTGTCATATACCCTGAAGTCTGCTCCGAATTTAAGCGCAGTCTTTATGACATAGCCTCT
>CAYNQH010000004.1:0-6952 GCA_964399255.1 uncultured Methanosarcinales archaeon
GCTCAACCAAGAAATCAAGCCCTTTCCGGATGATAGGGATTGTTGAAGGCATCTTCTCCTTGACTAACCTTGCTGTTCTCTTGCCGGCCCCGCTATAGTAGAACTCAACAAACATCCTGCCAAGAACATTCTTCTTGAGCACACTATCTCTGAAGTCCCTTAAAGCGTTCACTTCCGGAGCGTTAGTGTCTCCGTAGACTGCTGTCGCGACAAAACAATCGTCATTCTCTGCCCCGCATTTGTTGCATCTATATTCCGGGTCAAAAGGAAAGTCCAAAAAATACCCCATACCATTAAGGAACCCTGCGTTTGCAATATTATGGTCCTGTTCTATATCTTCGCTGCCACAATTAGGGCATTTTCCATCCTCAAAATCACCTGCTGTATAGCTCATTTTCAACTCCTCCTTCTTAGGTTAAGGAGAGTCTAATCTTAAAACCTCTGAGCCTAATTTAAGAGTTTGTCCAAAATAAGCCCCTCTTTTTTCAGCAAATAGTAGAAATATTCTCAAAATCCTCTTATTTCCATCTCTTTCAATGCCTGCTCCAACCCTTCAGCGCCCTTGAAATGATGCAAGTATCTTATGCCCATAACTTCCGCAACATTGAGATTCTTCAGGTTATCATCGATGAATAAGGTAGAATGACCCTGCGCCCCTAATATTGACAATGCATAAGCAAAGCTTGTAGGGTCTTTCTTTGTCGCATGGCACTGGTAAGAATAGCATCTTTCATCAAATAGCTGCATGAAAGGGAATATAGATTCTATGTATCCTATCCATTCCTGAGAATGGTCTGAAAGAAGGCCTATCCTATATCCTTCTTCCTTGACTTTCTTAACAATATCCACCGTGCCTGGGAGCTCGATAAAGTTATGCCTTACTGCCTCTTCAAAGAAAGTCACAGCAAGGTTATACTTTCCTTCCTTGCTTACCCTTTTCCAGTATTCATTTTCAGAGATCCTGCCTTCAAACATAAGCTGCAGCTTCTCTCCTGTAAGATGCTTATGGACCTCTTCTTCAGGAACTCCTGAATATCTGGTGATGACTCCCTCTACGCCGATTATGCCCCTAATGCACACCTCTGAAAGGTCAAAGATCACGCATTCTATATCAGATGCCATCTTCTTGAGGGGTGTATGCTAGGACATGTTTTGATTTCTCTGATACTATGACCAGTCCAGATTCAGTCCTATGATAGGAGTAATGTGCCATGCCCCAAGGGTCATTTTTAGGGCTGGTATTGCCTTTAGGCAAAGCGCCAAAGCCTATCGCAGATCCGAATATGTTTGGATTTCTGACAGAGTAGTCGAATGCCTTGTCCTGCAATGATTCTTTGAATATTGAGATTGTGTGCAGGTTGCCCCCAAAGAGGATGTTATTGAAGACGCTTCTCATGCCATTCTTTGCCGTCAATCTTGATGTGCCATACTTGAACTCTTCCGGGTTTACAGGAGCCTGCTGTATGAAATGCTTGTTGCCAAGGTCTGCCTCATAGCCGAGGACGAAGAACAATGCGCCTTGATAACGGCAGCAGCCTTTGCCTGCCTGAAGGGCATAGCTCAAAGGATGCTTGCTGAACACCATGTCCTTGTTGAACTCTCTTTCTGCCTCTTCAGGGCTTGCCTTCCAAAGCTCATAAGCATTGACCATAGCTCCGACTGCAATCTTCTTCAGCCCTTCAAGCTTCTCTTCAAAAGGCATGCCTCTTAACTCCCTTGCCTGTGCAACCAACGCTTCAAGCTCTGGCGATGCATCTATAAGTACTGTGAAAGGTTCTATGCCTATGTATGTTTCGTGTGTTTCCATCTTACTCCTTCCCGAATACCTCTTTCAAGAAGTATCCTGCGAACTTGCCTGTGTTCTCTAGCCTGTCTATTATATCCTCTCCGCCGTCAGCGTCAAAGAACTGTTCGCCGCTGATGACATTGAATCCTCTAGCTTTCATGTCATGGTAGAATCTTTTCCTTGGAGCATCTTTTGTCCATCTGCTGAGATATAGCATATACTCCCTAAGACCTTCATCAACAGTTTCCTGGCCTGATGCCAAAGCCTCAAGCATAGCCTCAAAGTCTATCTCAACAAGCTTCTGCTCCCCATCTTGCAGATAGAAATCAAGGCATCGCTTGCTTTCATCAAATTCTACAGTCTTCCCGCTGATATTGAATGTTTTCATTTAACCCCAAAATATCCTCACAGGACCTTAAGAATTATTTCCTATTTATAAAATTTTCGGTTTGTAACCACTTATAAGAAGTAAAAAATAGAAAGGTTTATATAGGCACATCCCTATAACAAGAATATGGCAATAGAGATAAAGAGGTGCAATCCTGAAGTAGATAACCTTGAAGAGATTACAGACTATATAACAAGGGCATACGATGCAAATAGGCAGTTCTTCGGCCAGGATGTGGCAATAGTAAAATACGTCTTCCTCTATTCAAGAGAAGAGATGGATCAGTGCAACGGAAAGAAGACTAAGGATAATAGAGTGGGCGTTGCCTGGGGTGATGAGGTAATCATTTTCAGCCCCTCTGCATTCGCAAAGGAATCCTGCCACTCGCAAAAGAGTTTCTATCCTGTTCTTATCCACGAGACAAGTCATGTATTCATTAGCTACTTATTCGGATTCAGATATCCTATGTGGCTCGCTGAGGGAATCCCAGGATATGTTGCTGGACAATACAAAGGACGTGATGAAAGAACGCTAAAGGAAGGATTGCACAGCTTCCAAAACCTCCATAGCCTGGAGTCATGGCAGCAAAGAGAGGGCTATTCTCAGGCATATTCTTTCACAAGATATCTTTTTGAAAGTTTAGGTAAGGAGAAGATGCTCGATCTAGCATCTAGGCTGGGGAATGAAGATTCTTTCAGGATATTCTCAAAAAGGTTCAAAGAGACCTCAGGAATTACATTAGGAGAGATCAAGAAAGCCTGGATAAGCAATATCAAAAAGATTAACAATAGATGAAGAAAGTATAACAGATGAATGACTTCATCTTTTAAAACTTGCGAAAAGGTTTTATAAAACCCTCTTTCCCACATCAAGATGATTAAGGCATTAATATTTGATTTTGACATGACCCTGGTGGATTCTCTAGCGATAGGGAACAAGGCCTGGATGGATCTTGAGCAGAAACATGGACTTTCATTAGGAGGCATACCACTGTGTGAATTCTGGAAGATGCAGCATGAAGAAGCATCAAGGAAGATAGCTGAGATAAATGATAACAAGGTAACCTGGCAGGAGATAAGCCGGCTTGACAAGGAAGTGATGCGAGATAGCTATACAAATCTTGAGATAAGGTCCAGAGAGAGCCTTAAGAGGCTGGCTGAAAACGGGATCCCTTTAGGGATCATATCCAATAATTCTACAGAGCTCATAAATGAAATCTTAAAAAATGATTATAATAATGATATACCTTTCCAGGTAGTTTTCGGAGCAGAAAACATGTCGCCAGGAGAAGACAAGTCCCACCTCCTAGTAGAGCTTGTTGAAGTATGGAGAGTCTCTCCAAAAGAGATGATGTATATAGGAGATGCAGTGTCTGATGTAAGATATGCAAAAAAAGCAGGAGTTGTCGCAGTAGCGATCCCTACAGGATTAGATTCTGAAGAAGAGCTAAGAGCTTATGCGCCAGACATAATCCTGGCAGACCTTAGTGATATAGAGAAGTATTGTTAAGGCCTGATCAATAGCTTGTCCCTTGCTTCTGGACCGGCAGATACTATCTCTATCTTAACTCCAAGTGAGTCTTCAAGATGCTCAGAGTAAGCGTCAAAAGCAGAACGTCCACTGTACTGATCCATACTGAAAGATGAATAGACTGGCTTGCATTTGTTAAGGAGCCTGCCTAACTTCTCCTGATGCTCATGCGAAGGATTTTCTGCAACCTTGATGCTCTTGACGTATATCTTTCCATCTTCATGGGAATAATCAAAGAAATCTTCTATGCTATCCGCCCCACAGTATTCATAAGCAGGGCATATCCTGATCTCACCAAGACAAAGGAGCCTGTCAATATTCGTAAGAGCTATGCTGTCAACTCCCCCTATGACCTCTAAAGAATATTTCAGTGCAACAATATCAAGCCACCCTATTCTAAATTCTCCCTGCCATTCATGGGCCTTATTATGCATATCAGGGATCTTCTTCCCTAGGCCTATATCCTCTGTCACGAAAGGGCCTGCTCCATGCCTGGTCATGTATGCCCGAATCACACCTATCTTATGAACCTCATTATGAACATCATCACCGCAGGATTCCAGGGCATTCGCAAATGTCGTTTTAGTCTTTGTCACATGAGGCCAGAATCCATTATCAACATCCAGCAATACCCCCTGAGCGCCTTCATATATCCTTGGTCCTTCTGCCAGGTTATGGCAGTCCTTCTCGATATTTAGGTGTGATGCTATGCTGAGGTACTCTCCGAGGAGTATATCCACCAGATCATGCTCGCCCAGCTGGACAACCTTTCTCTGTATCCCCTGATTATGCTTGTTCTGTTCTGCGATCTGCTCTGCCTGGTCAAGGCAGACCCTCTGCATGAAGTCAAGCTTACTGCGGGCAGTCTGTTCATCAAGAAGGTCTCCTATCCTCAATACCTTTTCACCCCATATAGAAGAATACTTCACTGCAGCCCCCACTCCCATCCCGCAGCTGCCATTCCTTGCAGCCATCTCCTTGATCTGGCCAAGAAGCTTATGGAATGGTGTCACAACAACGCATCCAGGATCAACAAACAATCTCGAGTAGGGATCATGCACCCTCTGGTATTCAAGCGATTGCACTTCCAAAGTCAATGCGCTGGGGTCTACTAGCATGTGCTTTGTGAGGCATGTCTTGACTCCTGGCACAAAGCTTCCTGAGCCTAGCTGGCTAAAGCAATGGACTCTCTCTCCTGAAACAACATGGTGTGCTGCCTGAGGGCCGCCATTGTACCTCAGGACAGCTTTTGCACCATATTGCCTGGTCAAATAATCTATGATAGTGCCTTTTCCTTCATCACCATATCCCAATCCGGCAACAAGGTAGGATTTTTGCATCGCATCATCACTTCTTCATCAGCATCCCTGCAGTCTGCATTATAGCATCATCTAACCCTGATGGCTGCCCTGAGCTATAAGGCATCTCGCCTCCTAAGGACATCATGACATTGTGTATCCTCTCAGGTGTCTGCTCTTTGTTCTTCAGGTCCTGTATATATGCGTCCATATCCCTTGCTTTTGTCACTGTTGCTATCTTGCCAAGGATGACATCGACGACTGATTTTTCCTCGTATATCTGGACTATCTTCTCTGCATTTAGCGCGCCTATATACGCTGCCCACTCGCCCCTTATTGCTTCTCTATGCTCTTTCTGGTCTTGCTGGCCGCAGTAGGCATTCTGCAGGAAGAAGACATTGCCTTTGAACTTCTGAAACAAAGTTTCAAAGACTATCCTTGACTCTATGTTCTCAGGTATGTCTTTGCCGAGAACGCTTTTAACAGCATCCTGAGTAAGATAGGGATATGGAGCTTCATCACCTATTATGAACAAGAAAGGTTCTTCTGCATCAGGGATCTCACAGAAATTGTTAAGGTAATATGCAAAGAGCTCGTAGGTCTCTTTTCTCTGTCCTCCTCCTCCGGCTTCCAGCCATATCTTTTTCAGCTGCTTGTCCAGCTCGATGCCATACTTGAAGTCGCATACCTGCAGAGGTGCAAGGTCAGGCTGCGGCCCATTTGCATCGCCGATAGCTGCAAAACATATATCAAAGTCCTTAAGATAGCCCTGCTGTTCTATCTGGCCGTGAAGCATAGGAGCCTTATCATAAATTATTCTCGCAAATTCTATATTTGAGCCTGTCACATCTAACCCTATGATAACAGGGTTTTTTCTTGCAGAAGTGATGATCTTATTCTTTGGGTTCAGGTCATCATGGGAACCTACTCTCCCCAACTCTCTCTTTGAAACATCGCTGGATGTCGTGCCAGTATCAAATGTCCCTCCTACAGGGGCTGAGCCTACATCCCTATCATAACTGCTTCCTCCCATCTTGATAAATCCTCCCATAGCTAAAGCTATGCCCTATCATTCCTCACATCCTTCCTGTGAGATATATCCTCTTGATTCCCGGCTATATCAAATCTTGTTGTAGGAGTTTCTGCAAAACAAGACTTTGCTGGCTATCCTCTTTATAGGTAATAGAGGGGTAACAATCGATAATAAGTTATGGCATATTCAGAAGGTAAAGTATAGATTGTATATACCCTGGCTCTATATAGACAGAAGTCTTTATATAGGCTATGACAGAAGAGAATCTAGAAGGACTGCTTAATGAGGAAGGTAATATCGAATACCATATCCTTGAGTACAGGGCGATCATGAACCCTAAAGAGGTTAGATCCAAAGTTCTTATCGAGATTGCAGGGATGATCTACGAAGCCAACTTCACAACAAGAGGCCTGCATGATGAAGAATTTGATTTTACACCTGTATTAGAAAGGATTCCTTCTCCAGATAGGTATCATGAACAGATAAGATCTTTAAATGCTTATGAGGACAGCTATAATAGATACCATCTTATTGAAGAGGGAGGGACAAGAAACATAGTTCTTATTGAAAAGCTGCTTGACAGGAAAAAGCTAAAGATAATAAGAGATTTTACGCAGCAGAGAGAATACACCCAAACGGATTACATCGAGGATATGATAAACCACAGGGATATAAGAGAATTCTTCGGAGATATGGAGGAAGACATTGGTATGGAACATTTAGTAGACGGATCATACCGCGACCCTGAATACCTCTGATCCTAAATCTTTTGGTTTATCATGACCATGAGCCTTTAATCCTAATACTCCCCAAACTTTTCTCAATAAAACAGTTGAGATTCCGCAGTACTTTGCTGCAGCCCTTGTGCTCATGTACTGGTTGTGAGATTCTCTTGCTTTTGCCTGAATCTCTGGATC
>CAYNQH010000004.1:6962-11684 GCA_964399255.1 uncultured Methanosarcinales archaeon
TTAACCTTAATGCCCTGCTGTTCATAAACCCTATTGACAGGCCATAAGCTTATGCCTAGTCTGTCAGCAATGAACTGCTTGGTCTTTCCCTTTTTTCTCATCACAACTATCTTCTGCTCTAGATCCGCCGGAATCTTGTTATAATCCCTCTTCTTAGGAAGCCCCATAAGGCCTTCCTGTCTCAGAACCTTTGCAACAGTCTTCTTATCAAATCCGGTATACCCAGCAATCTGATTTGCATTGTTTCCATCAGTATAAAGCCTTATAAGGTTTATCCTTTCTCTCTCAGCAACAGGCTGACTGCCATAATGAGGGGTGAGTCCCATTGCAGTCCATCGCCTGCTTACAGTAGGGCATGAAACCTCTGCAAAGACAGCTGCTTCATCACGCTTCATCTTCAGCTCATGCGCTCTCCTTATCAATAATAACTGTTCATCAGTTATCTGCTGCCTTCCGATAAACTGCCTTTTCATAGCAGGTTTTAACCCGAATAGATTGATATACCTGTAGACTGTGCTGTCTGAAATGCCTGCAAGACCAGCTATCTCCTTTACATCCAGACCAGAACGGGTGCCATGAAGGATCTGCAGGATCTTATCGTCTGTCAAGCCCTTCCTATAAGAAACCTTCAACTCTCCACCTTCTATCGCGATACTTTCAAGCCGGTTTAAAGGAAGAGTAAGCTTACCTCCATAAACCCTTTGTTGAAGTAGGGCAATATTGCTCTTAATAAGGCCAAAATTAACCTCAGGATTATCATAAAGAATGTTCAGGATAAAATGCTCATTATCAGAAATGTTTATTGCAGTATCCCCTAGGTGGATTGTTCCTATAGCATCTTTAAGATTAGCAAGAAATTCTAGATCTTTCTCATCTTTTATAAATGGCCGGTAATCTGATGTTGCCCACATAGCCTGTCCTGCAAGATCATGCCATATTCCCTTCAAATTTGATGCATTATACTTCCTATGCCTAAAAAAATCTATAGTATCTGCAACAACAAAGTATACCTTTGATTCTTCATCAGCACCTGTCAGATCAATCCTTTCCATAGACCTCTTATAGAAGAAAGCATTCTGTTCAGGAGTAAGCTCATAAGTATCTAGAATAGCGCTTACAAACTCAACCCTCTGATCCTCATCAAGATAAGCCCCCATAAAGGCAGGAGATTATAGAATAAATATAAAGTTTTGCATGCTTATTTAAAAATGACAAGCATGATATGGAGAATTATAAGGCCTCTTGACACCTAGAGATAAAAGAATTTCAAATGACCTTGGGAAATTATCTTCAACATAAGCAAGGGCTAACCGGTATTTCATCCTTAGGCTGCTAGGAGAGAAATAACCTAAGGTGCTCCTCATCTGCATCTTTATAACATCGCATTGCAGATTCCCTACAAAAAGGTCATTGATAGTAAGCCCTGAATATCTTGACAAAGCCCTGTCCAGATCCCTTTCGACCTGCCTATGAGAGATAAGATTTACAAGACTATCCAAGCTTGAGCATGTTCCATCACAATCGACACTAGCATCTGAATCTGGCATATAAACCCCCCATTCAGATATAATATGGCCATTATATTTATAATCTTTTGGGTTGTTATTTATAAACCAAACTCTTCAAGAACTTCATAAACAGGCCCTTCTCTCTGCAGCGTGCTCTTTATCAATTTAAAATTGTTAACTTCAAAAGTCTTTTTCTCTATCTTGACTTCCTTAATCTTTTTCTTAAGGCCTTCCCTATCCCTTAAGAATTTAGCTCTTGCCAGAGTGATATGAGGATGGAATTGATCATCATTTAGAAACATCCCTGATAATGAACTCTCAACCGATTGCTGCAGTTCAGCTATCTTTTCCTTGGGTCCTACACCTACCCAGACAACTTTTATGTATTCTTCATAAGGGAATACGCCTAAGCCTGAAAGTTCTGCAGTGAAATGTTCTGAATTTATGAGCCTGAGCTTATTCTTTATCTCCTCCAGCTTATCATCTTCTACATCTCCGAGAAACTTCAGTGTAAGATGGAACTGCTTGACATAGCTAAGCTCGTTAGGCAGCTCTTTCTGGATAGAAATAAGATAATCCCTGATATCTTTTGAGAACTCTATCGCGATAAAAAGGCGCATCGTGAAAAGAAATTAATAAAAAAATAAAAAATATGTTTATTCTTTATCTTCTTCGAGATCTTCGTCGCTTGGCTCAGGAGGCTCTTCCATATCATCTCCAGAGTCTTCGTCTGCAGGCTCTTCTTCAGAATCGTCAGATCCTGAGTCTTCCTCGCCGAAGTCTTCTGATATTTCAGGCTCTTCCTCTTCTGCCGGCTGGACTGAAGGAGCTTCTTCCCTCTTAGGCCTGCTAGGAGCATCTGAAGCCTCTATAGGACCTTGAGCTTCACCTATCACTTCTGCAAATCCTACTTTGCTAAGCACTTTGGTGATCCTTATCCTTACTTCGTCCCCTTCGTTTGCGTTAGGCACAAACAGGATAAATCCTTTCTTCTTTGCTATTCCGTCGCCTTTCTCGCCGACTGCTTCTATCCTTACATCGATCTCTTCGCCAACCTTCACTGGCGCAAATCCACCTTGTCTTGGAGGTCCTCTTCTAAAGCCGCCTCCACCACCGCCGCCTCTTCGTTGGCCACCAAATCCACCTTCTCCATACATGTTCTATTTCACCTATCTAACTTATTTCAATCTACGTCCAAAGACGCATATTCTCTCAAAAACCCACCTAATATTTAAATTTGATGGTTTTAAAGGCTTAAAGATTGAATCTGAGGGGTTTAGCCCCCATACCACTTAAAAATAGTAAAATTTATAATTTATTCTATAACCCCTTCTAGTATGATAGAAAAAAGACAGAGGTCGAGGATAGGTGTTGTAGGATACTGCCCTCCGACAATATTTGATGGAAAGAAGGCCCTAAAACTGATCCAAGAGGCTTATGATCATGTCTCTGTTGATTTCAATGGATTTGGGAAAGTAGTAGTATCCGGCCTTATCAATGCAGGCATACCTGGATTGGCATATCAAGAGGCAAAAAGAAGGAAATGGGATACTACAGGTATGGCCTGCGAGCTTGCATATGCCTTCAAGGATAGCTGGTTCCCTGTAGATATAGCTCCTGTAATCATAGGAGGCAGGTGGGGAGATGAAAGCACACTACTTGTCCACAGCATTGATGCACTTATCAGGATAGGCGGAGGGCCTCAATCTCTCAAAGAGGCCAAGATGGCTAAGGATATAGGCAGGAAAGTCTATGAATATGAGCTTGAGAGGATAAAATAAGATGTTAGGTATGGGAATAATAAGGATAAATAGAACAGAAAGGCGTAAAAACACCCTCCAAGATATTGATAAGATCCTAACACAGCAGTCAGCAGAGTTTAGTGAAGCTGTAAAAGAATCAAGACTGGAGCCAGCAATTACAATCGCAGCAACAATGCTTTCAAGTCTGGAAGGGGTAATAGGGGATATAAAGGGGATGATAGAAGAGGTCAGGATGGCTTCCAGATTATATCCTAAAGGTATAATATCCCTGCACCCAATACCCTTATCTTTCGGAGAGAACATCATCGATCTGCATCTCAGCAAGGATGAGATAATATATGCAAGGGATCTCTTCAACACCCAGATAGAGAAGACAAGAGAAGATATAGTAATGCTTGAGAGCATGAAGAATGCAATCATGAATCATATAACCCTTGAAGTCAGGCCGCATGAGCTATTTGAAGGGCAGAAGGTATATCTCGGCCAGGGAAAGGTCATAATTCCAGTATCAAAAGGAAGTGATGTCAAGTATAATGTAATGAGCGTGTTCTATTCAAATGAAAGGAAACAACTAGATTTCAGCATAGTTAATGACAAACCTCTTGATTCTGAAGCAGATGCCATATCCATATATACTGATCCTAAAGACCTCGCTTCTTTGGTAATAGCAAAAAACACAGAGAAATATCCTCTTAGGGAGACAGCAATGCCTATAGTGGCTGAGAGGTACAGGAAGAATGCAGGGTTTGAAAAGATACCTATAAAGATCATTTAAAAAAAATAAAAAAATAAAAGCCTTAAGACTTGATGTCTCTAAGGCCTTTAGTCTCGACGAAGAAATTCGCTTCGCCTTCTGGGAGGGACGGACTGTCGATGAGCTTCGCTACCCTGCTGCCTTTCTTTCCCTTACGGAGGTAGACACGGAAAGTGGAGGCATGAGCTACTATATGGCCGCCGACTGCCTGAGTAGGATCTCCGAAAAATGTATCTGGCTTTGCCATCACCTGATTAGTGACGTAAACACAGATATTATTCGTATCCGCCAGCTTAAGAAGTGTATGCATATGCTTGTTCAGCTTCTGCTGCCTATCTGCAAGGGTCCCACGGCCTATGAACTCTGCCCTGAAATGGGCCATCAGCGAGTCTATTATTATCAGCTTGACCTTAAGGTTCTCTTTCTTCATAAGGTCGTTTATCTTCTCTGCCAACAGCATCTGATGGTCTGAGTTGTATGCTCTAGCGACCCTTATATTCTTAAGAACATCCTTGACATCAAGGCCTACAGCAGCAGATAGCTCTTCTATCCTTTCAGGCCTGAAGGTGTTCTCAGTGTCTATGAATATGACCGAAGCTTCAGGGTCTGATTTTATCACATTGACAGCAAGGATATGCGCCATCTGGGTCTTTCCTGAGCCGAACTCTCCGAAGCATTCCACTATAGCAGAGGTCTC
>CAYNQH010000004.1:11694-19848 GCA_964399255.1 uncultured Methanosarcinales archaeon
CTTTGGATCCTGTAGGGATCTTCAGGACTCTGGCTCTTCTTTCTAGTATTGCTTCGCCAGACTCGAATCCCATCTCCATGGAATCCCTTGCTGTATTGATGAGTTTCCTTGCAACAGCCTCTGAGATCCCGGTAGCTTCTACTAGCTTTCCTGGAGAAGCAACAGCTATAGCCATCATGTCTCCGAAGCCTGATTCCTGGAGCTTCTCTGCTGTTGCAGCACCTACTCCTGGCAGTTCTGTTATCGCGATCTCTTTCTGCTCTTTTGGCTCTTTTCTTGCATGCCCTTTCTTTGGCTCGGCTGACTCATTTTGATCATTTGACTCTTTTGATTCTTCGAAAGAATCTTCTTCTCTTTCTTCCATATTCATATCCTCGCACTCTTCAAACTCCAATACTTCCTCTGATTTTCCTTTCCTTGTCATGTTCTATCACCTTGATTCTTTATTTTTTATACCTAATTTCATTCCTAATTAAGCTTTGCTTTGATTTATCTGGACCATTTCCGCAGCAGCATGAACCTAATCGTGGATGCCTGGGAAAAAATCCAAAAAATAACAAAAAAATTTGTGGGTTATCCGGATGGGATGAAATCCTTATATCAGGACCTTATATCAGGATATCCTCTTCTATATCAGCAGAAGAGCCGTCAGGATCTCTCAGCACCAGATACTCATATGCCTTCTGCAGCACTACGACTGCTCGGGGCAAATCATTCAGGCGGAGAGAATTAGTGCTCTGCCACTTATCATCCTTGTCTTTATAGTTCCTCTCAATCGAGATGGTCCTATATTCCACAGCTTCGCCGGTCTTATTTTTGCCGGCGTTCTTCCAGACTGTCGCGCTTACAGCGCCAGCCCTAAATTTCTTTTCAGGTAGGTTTTTCTCTACCATACATATCACCCTCGGTTGCTTTTCGCATCTTATTTCAAACCAAACCTCGTCCTGGAACTTTGGTTCTCAGGGTCACCGGTTTTGGCCCGATTGGATACTATAATAGCTGGGTTATTTATATAGGTTATTCAACACTGTCCAGTGTCCAGTGATTGGCTTATTGGCAGAATTTTCGTTACTCAGACTCCATTGACACCGATTTCATGAATCAATATAATTTCACATCACAAATAATGGCATTCGGCCACCCCGTAGGGGGCGTCGGACCTCGGGAGGAGCCTCGGTCCTGACCCCCGACCTCATGCCATTGGTGGTGTGAATTTCCAACAATATGCGCGTCAGTCGCGCCGGGGGAAGCCCCATCCGGGGTGGCGCGTAGGTTTGAGCTAAGCGAAAACCGTCTGACCGCGCTTGATGTTGTTGGAAATTTAATAGGAGATATCCCCTTAATCCAACAATAAAGTTTATATATTATGAATGCGTATGCACTACCTATGAAGATGGCTAGCGGAGCAAAAAAGGAAGTTTCAGCTAGTCAGAAGACCGGATATTTCTACTTTTTTTGGTAGAGGCCTTGCTTAGCTTAGCTAGGTGAGCGCCTGAAGAAGATTCTCATTAGTTAAGTTCTAAGCTTGGGTTTTCCGGCAGTCAGAAGATCGATAAGAACATGGAGGCAAAAGAAATGCAAGAAGCAGTAGATATGACAGGAACAACGCCAGATTCAAGAAGGTTAGAAGGTCTTTTCTATCCGTATCGGTTCAGCCAGTATCGGTGGCAGTAAGCTCAAGGAGGATGATGGTATGATAATAAATGTAAAGAAAGGATCGACAGAAGCGCAGATAGAAGAGATAATCAGGAAGATAGATTTCCTTGGGCTGAAGGCCCATCCTATCCACGGCCAGACAGGAATAAATGTAATAGCTGTCTTAGGAGATACAGCACAGGTTACAGATGATTCATTTGCAGCTCTCAACGCTGTAGACAGCATAGACCGTGTCCAGAAGAAGTACAAGCTGGTAGCGAGAAAGAACGGCGACAGGATAATAGATGTAGGAGGCATCAAGATAGGCGGAGGCTCTTGCGTCATCATGGCTGGTCCGTGCTCGATAGAGAATGAGGCCCAGATAGTGAAGATCGCGCAGGAAGTCAAAGGCACTGCGCATATACTTCGAGGAGGCGCATACAAGCCGAGAAGCTCGCCTTACTCTTTCCAGGGCTTAGGCTTAGCCGGGCTCAAGCATCTCGCTAAGGCAAGGGAGCTTACAGGCATGCCCATCATAACAGAAGCCACAGGACTAGCGCACTATCAGGCGAAGAACAACGGCAATATCATGACAGAGGACAAGACCATCCTTGAGAATGTGCTCGACTATACAGACATCCTTCAGGTAGGCACCAGGAATATGAAAAACTACATCTTCCTCGAGCAGCTGGCGAAGGAGACAGGTAAGAGAGGCATACCGGTGCTGCTGAAGCGAGGCGAGTCCGCTACGATCGAGGATTTCCTGCTCTCTGCAGAGTACATAGCTGCAAACGGCAACCCGAATGTGATCCTTTGCCTTAGAGGTATAAGGACTTATGAGGAGACAAAGTTCCAGCGTTACACAGCAGATATAGGCGCGATACATGTGCTGAAACGAGAGAGCGATCTTCCGGTGATCTATGATCCAAGCCATGCATCAGGCTACAGGGAAGATGTGCCTGCACAGGCGAGGGCTGCGATAGCTGCAGGAGCTGACGGCATCCTCATCGAGGTCCATTATGACCCTGAGAACGCATACAGCGATGGGAGGGAGACAATAAGCCCTGAGACCCTTAAGAAGCTCACATTGCAGCTGAAGGAGATCGCAAAGCACAGGGACTAAGAACAAATTTTTTTTATTTTATTTTCTTTATTACTATCTCCTCTTCTATCATAAAGAAAGGAGGAAATTTAGGTGGCCGAGAGTGTCATCGATAGCTTTTTTTACTGCAGCAGGACCTCGCTCTTCAAGCTCTTGCATAAAGCCAAGCTCTTCAAGCGCAGAATCTAGCCTTGCAGCAAGAGAATAACCTTCTTCAGGTATTATCAGCTGTACTGGCATGCGCGTAACACCTTCACCCTGGATAATCTTGAGATCTGAAGCTGTGTAGTCGCAAAAGTTTACACCTATCGACCCCTTATGCCTCTTATGTCTCCTGCCGTCATACTCCTGCCTCAGCCTGACAGTAAGGTCCTGAAGGCCTTCACATCCAAGGAGGCCTATAAAAGACTGGGCTGAGTCTGCTACTCGTATCATGCATGAATCAGCAAGAATATAAGCATTCTCAGGGAAGAGCGTAAGATATATCGCCTGGTTGAGAGGATCTTCAGGGAGGATAACTTCCATCCTTCCATTGTCTCTCATGAACAACTGCATCCTGTCATATCTCGCTTTCTTATACATCATCTCTGTCTTTGCAGAAAATAGCATCTGGCCTACAGACTTAGGGAAAGAAGGCCTAGGATAGAAAGAATCTCCCCTTACCCTGATTGAATAATCCCGATTCATAAGCATCCTAAAAACAGAAGGGAGTATATATATTTTATCCTTGTATGCCTGCATCATATTATTAGTCCCAAACTGGTCAGAACACAATATTTATATTTCTCTCCTGAAAGCCAGGGTGTATGAAAAAGATACTCCATGTAGAAGATTCCTCTGTGATGAGGATGTATGTGCAGAGGCATATAAATGCTATAGATCCAAGCTATAAGGTATTGCCTGCAGTAGATGGCAAGGATGGGGTGGAAAAGGCCATAAGCTCTTTTGAATCCGGAGAGACAATAGACCTTGTGCTGATGGACTACCAGCTGCCAGTCATGGACGGCCTTGAGGCAACAAGAAAGATAAGGGAATACGAGGCAGGAATAAACGCGCAAGAGATAGAGGGTTCAAGAAATGTCAGGACGCCTATAGTTATGCTCACCACTGAGGGAGAGATAGATGATGATTCAACAAAGGCAGAGTTCGACTATGATGACATACTCCTGAAGCCTGTAAAAAGAGAAAACATCCAGCCTATCCTGGAAAAATACATTCCAAAAAAGGGATAAAATAAAAGATTACTACCCTATTAACTTGACAGGCACCCCTGAATACAGGCCATCCTTGCTGTACATCTGAACATGGATAAGGCCGTGAGCACCCATCTTCTTGGCCTTGAGCCTTATGTCTGACTTAAGCATCGCAGGGGTGCCAAAGAGTTTCATCATTAAAGGCTCCATATTACCAAGTACTTCATCAAGAGTGTCGTCAATCTCTGCAAAAGATTCTCCAAAAAGATCACCAAGCCCTCCTCTAACCCCATTCAATAG
This sequence comes from uncultured Methanosarcinales archaeon, assembly GCA_964399255.1. Taxonomy (GTDB): domain Archaea; phylum Nanobdellota; class Nanobdellia; order Woesearchaeales; family CAYNQH01; genus CAYNQH01. Next base: position 15,925 of record CAYNQH010000004.1, read on the forward strand.
GCCCATAAGTTCCCTAAGCTCGGTTGGTGAAGGGATTATGACTCCGGTCACATAAGGCTTGCTGCCTTCAATACGAAGGATGTCATAAGGGTTGCCCCTGCACATCTCCCCTTTTATCCAGTTCAGCTCTTCAAGGCTGCCAGGGTACATCACAATATCCTTTGTCTCATCATAGAACTTCTTCATATGCTTCTCCATATTGATCCCTCCTCAATGTTGTAAAAACAAATCAAAGAGAATAATAAAACCTCTGGAGGGTTATTAGGCAAAATAAAATAAAAAATCAATGAAAATGCGGTAATTAGGATATCCTTATCAAAGGTGGATGAGCTTATACACCCCTGCCAAAAAAAGGAGAAGGAATATCACCATTTCTGCTGCCTTGCCTGTCTCTATGAACCCTCTGATGGCCTTCTTAGATATCGGATGGAAAGGCATCACTCCCTGCACTGTCAGGGCATCAATAGCTAGGTGGGATGCGTATCCGATGATTACAGCATATGTATATACTGTGCTCTTCAGTAATATCTGAGTGATGAATCCGAATAATACCGCTGCGAACAATGAATGGAAAAATCCGCGATGCTCAAAGAGATAGCCTATTATCTTTATCTTCTTGCCGAGCTTTGACTTCGGGCTGTCTATATCAGGCAGGGCAGAAGCGAAAAGAAGAAGGATGATGAACAAGATCTGGTTGCCTGGGTGAAGCAGCTGCATGCTGAAAAGGCCTACAACAAATGCAAATGCTAGATGGGTATAGAACATCATTTTCTTTTCTTTGATATGTATATTATTGAGCTCATTATCACGATGAGCAATATCATTACAAGCGCAGGTATTATATAGGCTATAGGGCTGTATTGGACAGGTTCTTGTTCTGGAAAAGGTTTTGTAATTGGTTGTGTTATATTGGTTTCTTCGCCAGCCTGTTCCACATCAAGACCTCCAACAGGAACAAGAATGAGCTGCTCATCAGTTACATCCTCTCTATCAATCTCGCCGGTTATGATCTTGTCTACCAATGTCTTGTTCAATAGATTGCCTTCCTTGTCGCGAACAAGGTCCATATCATCCAGTGTTATTACCACTGCTTCTGGAATCTTGCATTCTCCACCAATACAACAGTGTGTTTCACCAAAGCCATAGACTCCTGTTCCAGTACAGGCCTCTTGGCCGACACAAAACACACCATCATACTCAGAAACACACCTATCTGCTATATCCTCTTGAAAATAAATACATTCCTCGCATTCTTTGCAGTCAGCATCTGTCCAAGGACAGTCCTGATCGCACCTGCCCTCCTCTATTGCATCACAAAAATTATCAGACCCCCCTGTAGGACAGTCGTCACAGGTATAGCTGTTCTCAGCTGAGTGACAGTTCTCTTCAGAGCAAGGCTCGCACATCCCATCATTGTCGCAGAATGATATGGGATAATCCAGGATATCCTTACCGTCTTTTGTAAAACGTATTTTTGCAATGTTGGGAGAGTAATTTACCAGATCATCATAAAAACCCCCTCCAACAGATAAGACATTACCTTCTTCATCCTCGTAGTAGATCGTATCAGGCATATTTTGGGTTGCTTCTTCTGTTTCTCTCACCCTGAAAAAATTGTAAATAAGGTTATCTGGAGTTACAAGTATATAATTGATATCAAAGTAAGGTTCTTTATCATTATCTATCAATGAAACAAACATAACTTGGCCTTCGCCTATAGCATAAGCGCAATTAATAAAAAATAAGAATAGTATTAATATACCTGCTTTTCTCATCTTATAGGCACCTTTATCGCTCTGTCGGTAATAGCATTAAAATAATCTTTTGTCATGACCATGCGCTCTCCAAAGGAAATGGCACAACCATTAGGGGTATAGGGCTCATTTACGATAAAATATTCTCCGTCAGAAGTAACCCCTACCAAGATTATAAAATGGCCGTAGCTCGTCTTATAACATCTCTCTTTAACTTGGGGCATTCTTCCTTTCCCTGTCTCATGGATATTAAGGATAATAGGGCCTTCTTTTATAGAACTGATAATCTCATCGATAGGCATCAAATCTTCAAATTCAGGATATGATGATCCTCTATTAACTTTACCGTTATAACCTATCTCTCTGCCATCGTATTGGTCAGTAAGAGAATTATCAACCCCATCTGAAAATATCTTAGAATCTTTCTTAGACACTTTTTTCCACACGCTCTTCATATAATAAGCAATACCTCCGCCAGGTTCATATACCCTTTTCGTGCTCCAACTACACCATAGATACTTATGTGAGATCTCGTCATCTTTACCTATAGCAGAAAGGGCCATCCTGAATGAGGTTGGCCCGCAAGCAGCTGAACAATATGACCTGCCATCAGCCCCTCTCCGTGCACAGCAGTTTGCATCTTCATTATCTGAATCCTTATAATCTGCGAACTTCCCCCCTTCACAATAAGGCTTATTTTCTGACCCTTGTTTTTCACCGATTGTCGCGTAATCACACATGTTATAATATTTGAGATCATCCGCAGACATTATCGTGTTTGGAGGGCAAGGAGCTTTGCAGCAGACACCTCTGCATTTTTTATATGTTTCCTCACCAAATATCTCTTTTAATTCCTTCTTTGCATCATTACAATAATGGCAGAAAGGCATCTCAGAACGATAGTTTCCCTCCCTCACAAATTTCAAAAAATAATCGTATATCTCTCTTACTGTCTCCTTACTTTCAAGTTCTGCCTCGACAGGAGGTTTTTTCATCTTCCCTGTATAAAACATCCCATAATATATCTGAAGAGCCTGCGTGTCCTGTTTAGAATCAGCCTCGTACTTCGCCCTTTTTATCGTAGCCATATCCTCTTCCAAGCCCCCAATATTATACATTATAGCGATGTCATACATCTCTTTTTCTGATCCCATGGCTAGGTTATACCTTATCCATTCGCTCTCTCTGAAGTCACCATGGGTTATTGCTATGACTATCCTTAAACCAAGAGTTTCTTCGTATATCTTCTTCAGCATCCCATTAAGGTCCTCTGGATCTGAAGTAGCAGCCACTGAATCAAAAAGTTCAATGTTAATAGGCCCTAACTCATTAGGAAGTTCGAGATCAAGTTCAGAAGTATCCCAAAAATATCTTGGTGGTGGTTCGGGAGGTGGTGGTGGGATATATTCCTTATCACAACATAACTGCCTTATAATATCTCCTCCCGGACATTTATCTCTTTGAATATTAGAATCACTATCACATTTTGCCTCAGGAAGGCATTTAAAACCTTTTGCCCCGAACTCTTTTTCGCATTTAGTTATCTTTTCCTGGCAGCATATCTTGCCTGTAGGGCATGATTTCCTCGGATCTACCCCTCCATAAACAAAGCACCCTTCACTTTTATCAGGCTCATTAGGAACAACACCCCATATTGTCATGCCGACTTTTTCATCGAAAAGATCTATGCAATGGTCAGGAGCACATTCCTCCTCTCCTTGCGTGAATTGGCTAAAATCACCGCAACATTGTTCATCTGCAGGGCAGGTGTTTAATTTCTCCTCCGAGATCATTAGATTACAATTACCCTTTTTAACACATAGATATCCTTGAAAAAACCTTTCGCATGAAGGAATTGATTCATTACAGCAGATCGTACCTTCAGGACATGTCCCGCTCTCATTAAAGCCTTCATAAACCTCACATCCACTGCCAGGTGAACCAACAGCAATGCCCCAGATGGGTTTACCTCCTGACTGCGTATCAAAACAATGGTCCTTGGCACATTCCTCAGCAAGGACTCCATTTATAGAGAACACTAGAAGAAAAACAATGATCAGCGCTCCTCTTTTCAAGATCATTTAATCAAACCTCTTTTTAATATTGATTGTTAACTTTCAAAGAAGCCTTGTTTATAAAGGTTATGTTTCAATATTCTGATCGCTGCTGG
>CAYNQH010000005.1:0-12401 GCA_964399255.1 uncultured Methanosarcinales archaeon
GGCAAAGAGGTCCTTATCAAAGAGAACAATGTCTTTGCACAGACTTTTAGGTCTGTGATGTTCAACAGGGAACTGATGGACGCTCTCTACAGGAACAGAAACGGAGGAGGCTATGCGCAGCCTATCATCAGTACAGGACTTAAGAAGCTGGGAAGGCTTATGGCCAGCCCTATAAAGACTGCAGCCCTGATAAACAACCTTCTTGATCATCTGAAGGACAGGCAGAAAATCCCCCTTACCTATCAGAACATGCTTTTCGCGACAACTGTCGTATTCTCGCCTTCGATGATAGGTTCAAAAGTCCATGCTGATGCTTCAAACACAGACATATTCTCCTGCATGGACATGGACGGATTTAACAATGACTGGAGGGATTATAAGCTTTTCTTTGATAAGCATTATGCGACTCTTGACGAGTACTTGCCATTTGCAGAAGATATATGGAAAGCAGACGAGGAGATGGGAAAAGCTGAAGGCGTCACAACCAAAAAAAGTTTCATAGATATCTTTGAAAGTTTCAAGAGAGACTTAACAAGAAGGATGGAGGATGAAAGATACATGGCATTGGTCACCAAAAACCCACCTCCTTTTGATGTTCTGCATTACATCGCATCACACTCAGAGATACACATGCACCTTACTGAAGATGGAACCCTGCATTACTCAGGTGATGATGCCTGCAAAGTAGAAGGGTTTGTACACGATATGGCTTCATATCTCAAGAACCAGCATCTATCCTGATTTAATATTGCCTAAAAGAGACGAGCATTCATCCCTGCAGTGCATACCTAAGTATCGCATCTGCATGCAGAGTTGCAGTGTCATATGTTCTTAAAGAACAATCTTGCGGCCTTACAAGAAGAGGTATCTCTGTGCAGCCTAATATCACTCCCTGCACATCAGGCATCCTTCCTATGATCTTAAGATACCTCTCTCTTGATCCTTGCCTTATATTTCCATGGACCAGCTCTTCCCAGATGATATTATTGATGACCTCCCTATCCTCTTCATCAGGGATCACAGTCTCAATACCATATTGTGATAATGTTCTCTGGAAGAATCCATATTCCATCGTGGGCTTAGTGCCCAATAATCCTACCTTTGAAAGCCTGTCTTCCTTGATCTTGTCAGCCGTCGCTTCCATGATGCTCAGCACATAGAGGGGAGAAAGTTCTTTTATCCTTCCATAGGCATTATGAGGCGTGTTTGTCGCTATAGCTGCAAAGTCGGCTCCTGCAGCCTTAAGGGAAATAATAGCATCAACTATCCTATCTGCTACCTCATCCCACCTATCAGCATTGAACAGGTCTGCTATCTCCTGCAGATTGATGCTCTGTATGGTCACATGAGGATAATTATACCCTCCAGCTTGCTCATTGAATCCTCTGCATATCTTCATGTAATACTCTGAAGTAGAAGAAGGGCTCATCCCGCCTACAATCCCTATATGCTTATGCTTCATATCAGGCAGGAATATTCCCAGAATATATAAATTTCCGGTTTTTATTGCCTTTCACAGCCCTGCCATAAGAGGGTATTGAGACGCCCAAAGCCTTAAACCCCTCACCTGCAGTCCATATTGTCGAAAAGTCCAAGGAGCACAAATACCTTTATAAATAACCTGTTAATAGCGGGATTCATGGTAAACATCGAGGGCCATGAGTTCAGGCAGATCAATATCAAGGATTCTTATAATCGGAGAGCTGTACATTACAAGAACAGGATAATCAGCAACCTTAAGATATTCGGGCTTACAGAAGATGATATGGACATCCCTTTAGAGAAGGTCACTATGAAGAAAGCCCAGGCATCAGCCTCCTGGTATATGTGGGACCATCACCTTTTCTTCAGCTATAATGGTTCTGCTAAGTTCGTCGAGAACCTTGCTATGGTATCGCAGGTGATAGAATATTTCATCAATCTCCTTAAGGAAGAGAAGATCGCCCAGGAAGATTTCCTGAAGGTCTTTGCAGAAGATGAGGACATCCTCAAGCAGAGAAAGAATGCAAGAAAGGTTCTGGGGGTAGAGGAAGACTCTATGGATTTTGAGGAGATCCACAAGAACTATAAGAAGCTTTCAAAAGAGCACCATCCTGACATGCCTAATGGAGACACTGAAAGGTTCAAGAAGATAAACAACGCCCATAAGATCCTCAAGAAAGAGCTGCGTTAAGGATATCTTTCTATAATAACTTTTATAAGCATACATTTATAACCCCCAGCTTACCGCAAGGATATTATGGAAGAAAATATACTATCATTCAAAGATCTTAAGCTTATACCTCAGCTAGAGAAAGCGCTTGCTAAACAAGGGTATAAGACACCTACACCGATACAATCAAGATCAATACCTGGTCTATTGCTCGGCAAGGACCTCATAGGCATAGCCCAGACAGGCACAGGAAAGACTGCAGCATTCGTCCTGCCAATACTTCAAAGGATGGTGGAAAAGTATCCTCGGACCATCAATACGCTTATACTTGTCCCCACAAGGGAGCTTGCTGCACAGGTCGGAGAGAGCATCTCTGCATACGGCGAGTTCCTCAAGTTCAGGCATACGGTCATCTTCGGAGGGGTAGGCTTCGGAAAACAGGTCGAGGCTCTAGCCAGAGGGGTGGATATAGTAGTAGCGACTCCTGGAAGATTGATGGATCTAATCAACCAGAGAAAGCTTGACCTGAGGAGCATAGAATTCTTTGTGCTTGATGAAGCAGATAGGATGCTTGATATGGGGTTCATCCATGATATCAAGAAGATAATCGCTATGCTCCCTCATAAGAGGCAGTCCTTGTTCTTCTCAGCCACGATGTCTCCTGAGATCAACAAGCTTGCAAAGACCCTTCTACATGATCCTCTTCATGTCGAGGTCACAGCGCAGGCAACACCTGTAGAAAGGATAAAGCAGTGCATATACTTTGTAGATCAGCCTTCAAAACAGGACTTGCTGCTTGAACTTCTTAAGCATGATCATCTTACAAGCGTCCTAATATTTACAAGGACAAAGCACAGGGCTGACAGGGTTGCATTATTCCTCAAGAAGAACAGGATCTCTTCAGACGCTATCCATGGGAATAAATCCCAGAATGCCAGGACAAAAGCTCTTAAGGATTTCAAGACAGGCAAGGTCCAGGTTTTGGTGGCTACAGACATCGCCGCGAGAGGGATAGATATAGACAACATCTCGCATGTTATAAATTTTGAGCTTCCAAACGAGCCTGAGAGCTATGTCCATAGGATAGGAAGGACTGCAAGGGCAGGAGCTGAAGGAACAGCATTCTCATTCTGCGCAGCAGAAGAAAGGAATTACCTAAGGGATATCGAAAAGCTGATAAGGCAGAAGATAGAGGTGATCAACCACAAGTTCCATTCAGAGACTGCCAAAAATGCAGTGGGTGCAGCAGCAAAACCTCCACCTAAGGACCAATCACGTTCTTCCAGACGGCCAAACCCCAGAAATAAGGCCCCCAGGCGTCATTTCCACAGGTAGCATCCACGATACCCTGCTTCTTTGATAAGATCTGCAGACGCCAGATTTTCAGGATAAAATGCCGAAAAAACTAGAATTTAAGGCATACCTTTTTAAATATGCAGGAATAGCCGGATTAATAAGTAATTTCTCATTGATTATGTAATGATCATGCGATATACCCGGAGAAAAAATGGAAGAATTCAAGAGATTAGGATTATCTGATAAGTCAATCAGAGCCTTACAAAAGAAAGGTTTTACAACACCCACAAATGTCCAGATCAAGGTCATACCACTGCTTCTAGAAGGGAAAAAAGACATAGTAGGACAATCCCAGACAGGGACTGGAAAGACTGCCAGTTTTGCGCTCCCGATCCTTGAAAAGATCAAGGAGAACAGCAGGACAGTCCAGGTCATAGTGCTTGTCCCTACAAGAGAACTTGCCCTTCAGGTCGCGCAAGAGATAAGCTCATTAAAAGGTGACAGGAACATCAAGGTGCTTTCTGTCTATGGCGGAGCCCCTATCGGACCTCAGATACAAAAGCTAAGAGAAGGTGTGGATATCGTTGTTGGAACGCCCGGAAGGGTCATGGACCTGCAGAGAAGGAACTCCTTAAAGCTCGACAGCATAAATTATGCTGTCCTTGATGAAGCAGATGAGATGCTCAATATGGGATTTGTCGAGGATATAGAAGACATCCTGCAGAACACCCCAAAAGAGAAGAGCATGCTCCTGTTCTCTGCAACCATACCAAAACCCATACTTAGGATCGCCGAAAAGTATATGAGGACATACGAGCTTATCGAGATAGAAAAGACGCAGGTCATAACAAAAAATGTAGAGCAGATCTATTATGATATCAACTCAAAAGACAGGTTAGACTGCATCAAGAGGATAATCGACTATTACCCGGACTTTCACGGGATCATCTTCTGCAATACCAAGCTTGTTGTTGACACTTTGACCAGCCAGCTGACAAATATGGGCTACAGCGTTGCAGCGCTTCACGGAGACATCACCCAAGGGCAAAGAGAAAAGATCCTTCAAGAATTCAGAAAAAAGCACATCAAAGTTCTCGTGGCTACAGATGTAGCGGCAAGAGGCATCGACATAAACGATCTGACCCATGTCATAAACTATTCCCTGCCCCAAAGTCCTGAATCATATGTCCATAGGATAGGCCGTACAGGGAGGGCTGGTAAAAAAGGGATATCTATCACCCTTGTGATCCCTTCTGAGAAGAGGAAGCTGAGCTTTGTAGAAAGGATCAACAAGTGCACGATCACAAAACAGAAGATACCTTCACCCCATGATATCATCAAGAACAGGGAAGCACAGATAAAGGAACTGCTTAATAAGATGATCAGTTCAAATGCAGGGAAATCTTCAAAATACAACTCCATGGCAGAAGATCTTCTGAAAGACCACCCTCCTGGTGAAGTGATCTCAGCTATCTTAAGGTACAGCTTCAAGAACGAGCTCGACCAAGGATCTTACAAAGAGATATCTGAACCTGCCAAGAACTCATCAGATTCGCAAAAAGGCAATTTTAGAAGAGGGGGTAGAAGGCCGCATCAGAGGTTCGGCAGAGGAAGAGGCAGTAACAAATCAAGTGGGAAGGATCACCGGAACAGATTTAAAAAAAATTAGGCCTTATGGAGAGATTTCCAATTAGACAACTATATGGAACTGCCTGTTCAGCTTGATTATAGACTCAAGATCAGAAGGTTTACTTTATTAATTCTCATCTTAGGTTTGCTCTTGTAGAATATTTTGATTAAGGACAGCCATTATTGAGTCACTTGCCCTATTTAAGTGTTTCCATTATCCAGTGACTATTTTGCGAAAGACTTATAAAAGATCACACCCTCTTAGTATATACAGGTGGTTCTAATGTTATCACAAGATAAAAGACATCAAAATAATTATAAAAATCATTATGCAACCCTTTTTAAGACAGCGAAAGCAGTATACTTATCTACAATAAATTGGGATGGCACTATGCCAACAGAAAAAGCGCTGAGCCTTTTAGAAAAAGCTATAGAAAACGCCAGAGGAGCAAACTATCTTTTCTCCAAAAACTCAGGGGGAGTCGCATTCATCACAGACTCAGTCAGATGTTTTGAAAATTTCAAGGCAGCTCACCCAAAGCAGCATTATGATGATAGTAGGAAGATCATAATAGTAGAAAATTGTTTTGAAGATGCCCTGTTCTATGTCATCCAGACAAGAAAAGAATTAGGCTACCGCAAGGAGAACTGATCCTTAATATTTTTGTTTAAATATGCCCCCCCATAAAATGAATGTTTCAACAAGCTATATAATCTCAATCATCTTTCCCTCTTAGAGGCAGGTTCTTACCCCATTAGGATGAGCACATGCCTCTTCTTTTCAGATATTAAAACGCAAGTTTTTAAAATAATGCAGCTCTCCCACAGATCATGAAGACACTAAAATTCCGCAGATCATTAAGCAGGCTGATACTGCAGGGCAAGAAGGATTCAACCTGGAGATTGTTCGATGATAAGGGCCTTTCCGCAGGCGATGTTGTATCTTTCCTGGTCTGGGAGACAAAAGAAGAGTTCGCCAAAGCGGTACTTACTGCGGTAAAAGAGACCTCCCTCGGAGAACTTACAGAGGAAGATTGGGAGGGCCATGAGAAGTTCGATACAGAAGAGGATATGTATGAGGAGTTCTCAAAATATTACAGCAAAAAAGTCGATAAGGGCACTCGCGTAAAGATAATAAGGTTTAAGCTAAGAGCCTGATTCTGGAAAAAAATAGTCTGCCTGATATGCCCCTAGAGACCATCGATTTATAGGATAATCTGCCTATAAGATTATTTGGCGCTAGATTAATAAATACTCAAGTAAACCCCAGATGCATGGGATTGAAAGAGACCACAGAAAGACAGGTTGAGAAGCTTAATGACCTCTATGACCAGCACTTCCTGATAGATGAAGAGATAATAAAAAATATGGTTGCTGCAGCTGAGATAACCAAGGATGACAAGGTATTAGAGATAGGCCCCGGCACAGGAAACATAACAAGAGAGCTAGTCAAGATAGCGAAGAAAGTGATTGTGATCGAGATCGACGAGCAGTTCAAAGAACCTCTTGACGAGATCCCAGGAAACCTTATAGTGATATTCGGAGATGCTATAGACCTTCTTAAGGAAGGGGATATAAGAGGTTTCAACAAGATAGTCTCTAACCTGCCTTACCAGATAGGAGAACCTCTGATGCACTACTTGATAACTGCCAAGCATGTAAAGCTTACGGTCATAACTGCGCCAAGGGAATTCATCGCAAAGATGCAGAGGAATCCTATATTCTCAGCATTCCTTGACATAGAAGACATAGAAGAAATACCAAAAGGGGCTTTCTATCCTGTTCCCCGCACAAGATCGGTGATAGCATGCATAAGGCAAAGGCCTGATTATGATTCTGATAAAGATGGGAAGGCATTCATAAGAAGAGAACTATACCTTCAGAAAGACAAGAAGCTGAAGAATGCTCTGCGTGAAGCTATAATCAGCCTAGAAAGATCTATGCATGGCAAGAAGATCACCAAGAAAGAATCTAACAGTATAACCTCCTCTATAGGCATAGACAAAGAAACCCTTGAGAAAGAGATAGAATCGCTGCCCATAGATATATACCAAGAGATTGCTGACAAGACCGATAGGCTGATCAGATTAAACAAAAAGATAGACTCTTGAATAAGCCCCTAAACATCTCAAAGTGAAGGGCAGAAAGATAATATCCAAAAGATTTATATATCCTTCTTTTATCTAACCAGCTTATCCAAGGGGTGGTAATATGAAATCTGCTAAGGTTATCATGGCTATAATTTCAATCTTTATTCTTGCAGCATGCTCTGGAAATCCATCTGAAAATCAAGGCGGAAGTGATGATCCTATTGATGCAGGAGATGCCGCAGCAGGCCTTGCAGATGAGCCTACAAAAGGAAGCTCTAAAGCTTCAGCACAATCCGACCTCATCCAATCGTGCCTTAGCATACAGGATGATATGTGGAGGCAGATATGCGCAGCAGCAATGAACAAGGATATAAGCATGTGCGATGATGTCAAGCACCAGGAAGAGAATGAACAGAAATACCACCGGTCTATCTGCAGGAAGTGGGTTGCAGGAGCAGATAAAGACCCCTCATTATGCAGGTCTTTCGATGAAGGAAAGGAGTTCCTTATCACCTCATTTTCCTGCTATGATTTTGTAGCAAAGAACATGAAGGACGAGAAAGTCTGCGATATGATCAAAGACCAAAACGGCAAGAAAGGATGCTTATATGATGTAGATCTGGCAAAAGGCTCGCTGAAAATCAGCGATTGCAAGGATCTTGAATGCATCTACGACCATGCATGGGGGAAAAATGACAGATCAGCATGCGACAGGTTCAGCGATGTGACTGTAGTAAATGCAGATATGCACAGGACAACCTGCCTTGCCATGCTTTCAGGCGATGTAAAGGCATGCGATCCCATAAAAAGCCAAGGTGTTGATGAATGGTATTACTGCAAGACAAAGGCCCAGTTCAGGCAGATGATGCCTGCAGAAGGGCAGTTTGACTTCACATCATGCAAGGATAACAGCGCCTGCATCAGCCAGGTGATGGAATCTATGATACTATATTCAAACAGGTGATAAGATGAAAATGATATTGATCGCTATGATACTCATCTTTGCGATGTCTATTGCAGGATGTGACCCTAAGGAATACTGCAGCGTGCTGGACAAGAGGTTCTCCTGCCAAGGGTCTATGGACCAGAGCAGCTATTCAATAGTTTTCACAAATGCCCCGAAGGGAAAGTTCACAATAGGCAGGATAACAATCGAGAGATCATCAGAGGATAGCTCAGGCAAGCGTAAAGACTGCAGCGTTGCAGAAGGCAACATCATAGAGAAAGGATCTGAAATAAAGCTTACTTGCAGGCCTGAAGGTCCTGGAAGGTATACAGTCAACATGAAGATATACCATCAGGAACCAGGATCTTACTCGCCAGCAGGAGGAGAGACATGCCTCAAGCAGAACAGCATGTGGAACTGTGACAGCAGCGCTTTCTTCGCAGTTAATATAAGATGAACAGGATAATGATAGGCATCATAAGCCTCTTACTTCCTCTTGCAGGCCTCTGCATCAGCTGTGCAGGCGCGTTTTATACGCACAAGGCCTGGAAGACCAAGCAGATGATAGAGAACATCCCAAGGTCCAAGGTGCGTTCTGTGGCTATAGGTCTAGCTGAACTTGAAGGGAAAGCAGAGGCAGACGGAAGTAAGAAGATCAAAAGCCCTTTCTCAGGGAAGGAATGCCTATACTGCTCCTATCGTGTGGAGCAGCTCGCACAGGTAGATGAGACGACAAAACAAGAGACATATAGGGTATTGCATAAAGGCTCAGAGCATGTGCCTTTCTATCTAAAGGACAGCACAGGCAGGATCCTTGTAGACCCCGAAGGTTCTGAATTCTTCGGAGATGACAAGACAGAGATAAGATCTGCTATCTCATCAAAACCTTCTCCCCGCATAATAAGTTTCCTGGAATCAAAAGGGATAAGCCATAAAGGCATCTTCCTGAACAAGACAATGAGGTTCGCAGAATCGATGATAATCCCTGGCGACACATTATATGTACTGGGCAGTGCGATGAACAATCCTGGCTTCAAAGGCAATGCAAAGGATAACTCAGAGAATATCATGTTAAAGAAGGGGGATAATGACCCCTTCTTCTTCATAGGCAACTTTAAAGAGGAAGAGATACTGAAAAGGTATAATAACCAGATGATAATAGGAGGAATAGCGTCAGGCATCATAGGTTTAGTATCTATAAAATATATCCTGATATTTTTAATGACCTTCTTCTGAGATTGATCAATCTTCTCTTTCCATATCAGAGATCATCTTCTCCAATCCTTCTTTTGATATGACCAAAGTGCCTGCGTGATAATCCACCACCTGGAGGTACATCTCCTGGGTTTTAGGGTTCATATAGATTTTGAAACCTCTTGTCTCCAATATGACCTTAAGGGATTTATCATACAGGTCAATCTTTTCCTCCTGCTCAAGGCGGTCAGAATGATATCCTGTCTCCTTGACCTTGCCATCATATCCCTCTGCCATAAATAGCTATAAGGGCAGAGAGTATAAATATTTTTGCTAAGACTATCCTGAGATGTCACTGGCCTTCGACAGAAAGACATGCCCCCTCATGACAGACACATCTTATTGACCTGTTGGAGCGCTCGCTGCAATCACAATCATCGTCTGCCCTGCAATCCATTGCATAGCTCATGCTTATGCTAAGGTTAGGATCATGATAGGTTATAGGGCAGACAACCTTGCACGAACCATCCATGCACGCAGAGCTGAAAGGGCAGTTTGACTGGATAAGATATTCCATAGGCGTCTTGCATTCTGAGTCCTCCATACAGGAGACCCTAAGATCAGGATCATCATCATTTGGGGCATTGATGCCGCTGCATCCCAACATGAATATCAGGAGCAAGACAAAAATCTTATTGTTCATATCCCTGATCAATATATCTTCCTTTATTAATATTTCCATGATAATCTCAGCTTTTTTGCTAGAAACATTTTTATAATCAAAAGAGAGCGCAATGGTTATGGAGATAAAAAAAGGCAAGTATCAGCATTACAAAGGCAAGATGTACGAAGTGATAGGCATAGCAAGGCACAGCGAGACATTAGAAGAGCTTGTGGTCTATAAGGCGCTTTATGATTCTGAGGAGTTCGGCAATCAGGCAGTATGGGTGAGGCCAAAGAAGATGTTCACTGAAACAGTAAAGGTTGAAGGCAAGGAAATGCCAAGGTTCAGGTTTGTAGGTTAAATGATGCCCTAACCCCATATTTATGATACAAAATTCGTGATACAAAAAATTTATATATAACTACCATTCCCCAGTAGTTTATGGAATTGGAAACAAGATTAACCGATACGGACAATAAGATACAGGAAAAATTCTTAAGGCTATTTAACAAGTTGGACCTCAGGGGCGTTGAGTCCTTTATGAATCTAACAGGCACCAAGCCTTCCAAAGAAGTAGTAGAAGAAGCATATTCCCTCATACTAAGCAAGAAAGAAGAAGAATACACCTCTCCAAGGTTTGATGATGACCCTATTGAGAAGATAAGCCAATGGGGATACCAGCTTGAATATACTATAAAGATGACAGGTATTGATATACCCGAAGAGATAGTGCAGAAAGCATATGTATCTTTTTTAAAACAGAAGAAGAGGAGAGGGTACTCTGATACCTGGCGGGGAGATTTTTCAACCTTAAAGAAAGCCACAGGGATAAGCCCTAATATACCTGAGTCGGTCATAACAGAACTGGTCGCAGAAGCTATCAACAAAGATGAATTTTACAAGATCAAAGAACTTTCTAAGCTTAATAAGATAAAGATAGATAGAATCATATACCATCAGATATATGAGGTTCTCCTGATAGAGGGAGATTTTTATTCCATAAACATGCTTATTGAATCCTCAGGGGTCAAGCCGGAATTCAAAGAAGACAGTGTGCTGAGTAGGTATGCACAATATGTGGAAGAACCAGATATATTTGAGAAAGAACATCATGATCCAAAAGCATCCTGGATGCACCATATGGCAGTTCAAGCAGAACTATCTGATGAGCTTATCCCAGAAGGAAGTATCATGGGCATGCCCCTTAACAAAAAGAAGTCTCAGATATCGGATATTCACAACCTTATAAGCCTAGCAGAACTCTCTGGCGTGCCTATACCTAAAGATATAATACAGAAAGCTTATCTCATCTCTTTGAATGGAGGGGATTCCAAAGACCTGCCAGAGAAGCTGCATAAGATTACAGGAGTAATGCCTTCTGAAGAAGTAGCAAGAGAAGGTATAGACCTTCTGGTCAAGGAAGAGAGGATTTCAGATCTTATCCAATGGCAAGAGCTCACAAAGGAGGACATAAGGCTGAGTTATCAAGAGGTCCAAGGGTTATATGCTCTGCTGTTTAACAACAGAGATTACTCGGAGATGATAATGAGATTCTACGAGATGACAGGCATCAAACCGGAAGAAGGGCTTGTCAAGAAGGCCTATATCATATTATTAAAATCAGCGAGAATCGATATAGCAGAGAAATTAGTAAAATACTCAGGAGTTCAACCAAGATTAAGCAGCAAGGAAAAGGCAGGAATATTAAAACATTACCTAGGAGAATTCAAAGGGATTGAAGAAACCGAATTTGTAAAGGCCTCTCTCGAAAAGATCGGGCTCCCTTCACGGAGGGAGATGGATTCAGAATATTTGAGATTGGCAAAAGAAGGGGATATGAGAGGTTTTGAGATGATGCATACAGTTACAGGCGTAGCACCCTCAAACAAGCATAAGGAAATATTGATATCTAATATTATATAGTTCTATATATATCTAAAAGATTATAATCCATAAAATATAATTCTTACACCCTATTGTAGGAATATTTTTATAGTAGAATTTTTATAGGAGAACCGCAAAACAAAGGAAGTAAGCATCATAAAATATAAAAGAGGCAATACTATTATAAATCTTATACTGTTCCTCGCAGCATCATCTTTTAGACTCCTGATAATATTTAAGTGCATGCAAAAGGTCAGCCTGGGTGTAGTCAGGCCACAGCTTATTTGAGAAATAGACTATAGAATTGATAGAATCCCAAAGCAGGAACCCCCCTAAGAATTTCTTGCCTGCAGTCTCTATCATAAGCTCAGGAGGGGGGAAGTAGGAAGAATAAAGGTTATCCTTTATCTCTTCTTCTGTAACAGCATCTATGTCTATCTTGCCTGCCATTATCTTCCTGCTTACCAGCTTGCAGGCATCAAGTATCTCCTCATGGCCATGGTAATTGATGCAGAAGTTTACGAAGAAATTGTCATATTCTTTTGT
>CAYNQH010000005.1:12411-19167 GCA_964399255.1 uncultured Methanosarcinales archaeon
ATTATATCCTTTATAGGTTCAACTACTCTTCCTGGAAGATTATACCACTTGCCTAAGAAAGACACCTTTACCTTATTGCTGAATATTGTCTCATCTTTCACAAGGCCTGCAAAGTAGGATGTCATGCAGTCGACTATGGCCGGAAAATTCTGGGATTTATGCGCCTTGTTGGACAGTAAATAAAATGTCACAACAGGCATGTTTAGCCTGACCTGAAGCCTTATTATCTCGCTTATCCTTGAAAGGCCTTTGGAGAAAGCCTGTTCGAATCCTAAGTTATGGGCCTTTGCCCAGGCATTATTCCCTGAGATAGAGACAGCGATATGTCTTGGTAACCTTCCTGGACCTGTGTCTATATTTAATTTTTTCAAAGCTTTTTGAAGTTTATCCACACTATCCCCCTTCCAGCACATGAGACTAGTAACCTTTATAAAGATTGTTATTTACCAATAGATAAAATGGTGATAGAATCCTTGCTTTATATAATCCTTCTGGCAGGGCTTATAATAGGGTCTTATACAGACTGGAAGACCAGAGAAGTCCCGGATTTCATAAATTATGGGCTGATATTCGCAGGTATAGGGCTAAGAGTTTTATATTCAGCAGCTACATATGACTGGAGGATTGCGATAGAAGGCCTCCTTGGATTCGGCATATTCTTTGCTATCGCCTATGTGATGTTCTATGGAGGCCAATGGGGAGGAGGAGACAGCAAGATGATCATCGGTATAGGGGCCTTGCTCGGTCTGAGCTTCTCTGAAAAGATACCCTTCCTTGTTCATCTGGTTTTCAATATCGCGATCATAGGCTCAGTTTATGGGATCTTATGGAGCATCTATCTGGCAGTCAGGCATAAAAAGATATTCCTTAAGGAGTTCAGGAAAGTGAGATCGATAGATAAGATAAAGAGATTAAGCTGGCTCTTCCTGGGCATGTCAATCCTCCTCCTTATACCCCTTTTCCTTGTCCATTTCTTATTCCTCAAGCTCATAATCTTGCTGATCATATTTGCTCCTCTGATGACCTTATACCTATGGGTATTCGCAAAGAGCATAGAAAATGCATGCATGTTAAAGTATATCCTTCCAGAAGATCTTACAGAAGGCGACTGGATAGCTAAGGATATAAAGATAAAAGGAGAGTATATAGCCGGCCCAAAAGATCTCGGCATAGAAAAGGTGCAGATTAAAAGGCTTGTAGAGCTGCATAAGCAAGGGAAGGTAAGAAAGGTACTTATCAAGGAAGGCATACCCTTTGTGCCAAGTTTCCTGATGGCATTCATCTCAACTTATCTGTTCGGAAGTTTCCTATCTTTGCTATTTTAAGGACAATAAGCAAAACTATTTAAAATCACAGGCAATACTATATAGATGAAAAGGCAAAACCCTGAGGAGAAAACACCAAAGAAAAGAGACTATGAAGACCTTGCAGAGGGAGGGAGGGCCTACCAGGACAAGATACTTATAATCGCCTCATTATTATTCATATTATTCTTAGCCGGGACCTATCTCTATCTTACAGATCTTGAGAGTAAGATAGTGCAGAAGATGGAAGGGGAAGATATCCATATCTTCTACAACTCAAGTTCCAGAAATCTAACAATAGAGTATGAGCAGTACTGCAATGATTCTGATGGGATGGACTATTACATCAAAGGCTATGTGCTGGCATCAGGCAAGGACTATCCCGATATCTGCAGCGCAGATTATCCTGATGTCCTAAAAGAAGGCTATTGTTCAGGGAATGAGTATAAATTTTTATGGTATAACTGCTCTGAGGGATGCAGGGAAGGTGTCTGCATAGTCAGCGCAGAAGAAGAATCCAACAACACACATGAAAAGGTTAACCTTATGACAGGCGCCTGCAACGCCTCAATTATGAGATGGGAGTCAGGCAGAGAAGAGCCTTATTCTATATTCGATGATAGCTGCCAGGGATACAGATGCTTTGATGACAACGATAAAGTAAGCCCTGCATGCTACAGCCTGAGTGAAGCATTGGACAACTGCGAGGGAAGCTTCTATAATATACCTGCAAAGAAAGATGAATGTTACCTATATATATGAAAACAGCAGCACCCCATAATGAATATCAAGGCAGCCTGTTGAGATGCCTTATCCTATAATCTTCATCTCCAGCCATCACGTTCTCTTCTTTCTTTATCTCTATAGGCTTCTGCTTCTCCTTCTCAAAAGCCCCCATGCCTGAAGCCTGCTCCTTAAGCTGAAGTTCAAGTGTTGAAAGCTGCTCATCGCTCACTTCCATAGGCTGCCATTTTATAGGAAGGCCATCATTCTCCCTTCTTGGCACGACATGGACCATGAAATGGGCGAACTCCTGACCTGCGGGTATGCCATTCCTTACAAGAAGGTTAGTGCCATGAGCGCCTAACTGCTCAAAGACTACTGAGCTTATCTTGCTTGCCACCTTGAATATATGCGCGACTACAGGATCAGGGACTTCCTGGATTATAGGATGATGGTCCTTGCTTGCCACCATGACATGCCCCACAGTACATGGGGTGTCAGAGAGCAAGGCAACTACCTTATCATCCTCATATATCTTTTTGGCCCTGTCCTGTCCGGATATTGCTCTGCATATCGGACAGCTAGGGTTAGTCTTAGGCGGTTCCATATTGCTCATCTGTTATGCTTTCTCATTTGAATAATCTGGATATTGAGTCAAGGTCTGCACCTTCAGGAGTTTGTTCATCTTCTGAGCCATCTTCATCTTGGCCCCCTTCTTCCTCCAATTCATCATCCTCATCCTCTCCATCATTATGATGCCTCTGATCGGAATCTTCTTGTCTCCCCTTCCCCTCTTCATCGCTACCCTCCTCTTGAGAGTATCCTTCTTCTGTTTCAGAGTTCTCTCTTTGAGATTCTCCTTCCTGCTCTTCTTGGCCTGGGCTATATGCATTTTCACCGGCATATCCCTCTTCAGGTCTATCACCAGAGTATTTATAATCAGATTCCTCATCTTCAGAGTCTTCAGAGTCTTCAGAGTCTTCATCTTCTACTTCAACAGTCTCTTCGTCATCAGAATCCTTCCCTCCGCCAAGTGCGCCAAGGATCTGAGAGACACTATCAAGATCTGCCTTATCCTCTTTCTTGTCCTCTTCTACAGCAGACCTAAGGTCATCTGCAGTTATGTCTGCAAATATCCCCTTAAGCTGAGGCTGATTCCTTATGACCTGCAGGACCTGCTCAGGGCTCTGCTTTATGGCATCCTTAAGCTGAGGGTTGAACTTCAAAAGCTGCTAAAGCTGATCCAAAGCTTTATTTTTAGGATTTGGAGTTCCTGCTTCAAGGGCCTCCTGTTCAGAGGATCCCTCTTCAGAAGACTCTTCTTCAATCAGAGGCTTGTCTGTCCTGACCTGTTCAGGTTTTCCTCTCTCAAGCTGAGATTTATCCTTTTCAGTTATATCCCTCTCGGGACTGCCAGATGGAGACTGGCTAGATTGGGGTTCTTTTATAGGCTGATCAACACCAAAAGTTTTCTTGACACCCTGCAGAAGACGCTGATGCACCTGGACCATCTGAGGTTCTGCCATCTTTGACTTAGGAAGCTGAAGTCCCAGCTTATCGCCTTCCTCTCTCGGGATAACATGCACCATGAAATGAGGGGCTTTCTGGTCAGCTGCAGCACCGTTCTGGACCACTATATTCGTACCCTGCACCTTAAATGCCCTGAGCATCGCCTGGGAAAGGTGCTTAGCTACCATAAAAAGATGGCCTATGATATCTTCAGGAACCTGAGGAAGGATAGCATAATGCTGTTTCGGAAGTACCAGAACATGGCCTGGCCTGGCCGGATGGATATCGAGTATAGCCAGCGCTTTGTCATCTTCATATATCTTCTTAGAAGGCACTCTTCCTGAGATGATATGGCAGAATATGCAGTTCTGCTTCTGAAGCTCCGCAATCTGCTCCGGAGTCATATTCTTAAGTTCTTCCTCAGTTATCTCAGGCATAGCTGATCAAAAATCAGTGTAGTTTATTAAGGTTTTGCTAGAAATCAATCCTGAACTCTAATCCTTGCTCTTTAAACCCTAGGTCAGTATAGATCTTATGAACACCCTCTCTGGAGAACCTGCTAGTACATACAAGCTTATAGCAACCTCTCTTCCTAGCCTCCTCAATTACCTTCCTGACAAGTTCAGAACCTAGCCCCTCTCCCCTATGGCTTTCTGCTACAAAAAGGTCTTCCATGAAACCGAAAGGCATCTCATGAAGGTCATTCCTGAGGACATAAAGATACACCCTTGCAACCTCATCTCCCAAAAGGCCTATATAGAACTTAACTCCCTGAGCCCCAATGTCTTTCTGCAGCATATCCATAATGGCCTAGGTTATGAGAGTTTTATTTAAATTTTTAGATTTTCAGGCATAAGATTTAAATAAACCCTGCACTAAAAGACAAATATGAATAAAAGAGGACAGTACTTTGCATTAGCAATGATTGTAGTGCTCATCCTGGTATTCAGCTGGGCTGCGCCTTTCTCAAGGTCCATCAAGTTCGAGAAGCAGAGCACCACAAAAGAACTGTTCGACAACTTTGCAGAAGAGCTTCCTTTTGTGGTCAACAATGCTATAATCAAAGATGACCTTGCAAGCATAGATAGGTATATAACAGACTATTCCTCTTATCTTGAAGGGAAAGGGATGGATATGGAGGTTTTCTATCTTATAAGCTTAGGCAACATGAGCATAATAAAAAACAGCCTAGATGATGACGCGCTCTTTGCATATGACCTTCACAATATGACTGTAGAAAAGTCTACAAAGACTTCTATAAGCAGGAATAAAGAAGAGTATGTCACTATAGGCACAGAAGAATACCTATTCACACTTTCAAAAGAACCATCAGTTAACATGATAATCAAGATTTCTAAAGAAGGAAATATAGAGACATATGTATATGAGAACAAAGATGAAGATTGAACTCGACCTTAAAAAATCTGTAGAAGAGAATGCTGAAGAATACTTTGAGAAGGCAAAAAAATCAAAGAAAAAGATAGAAGGCGCTCAGGAGGCCTGGAAAAAAGCAGAGGAGAAGCTAAAAGGCCTCAAGGATAAGAAGATAAAAGTCGAACAAGCCTTTGATTCAAAAGCTGATAAGAAGCAGAGGAAGAAGGAATGGTTTGAGAAGTTCAGATGGTTCAGAAGCAGCGAAGGCTTCCTGCTTATAGGAGGAAGAGACGCTACGACAAATGAGATAATCATAAAGAAACACACTGAAAAGGAGGATATAGTTTTCCATACAGACATGGCAGGCTCCCCCTTCTTCGTGATAAAGGCAAAAGGAAAAGCTCCTGGGGAAGCCACCCTCCAAGAGGCTGCGGATGCCACACTCTGTTATTCAAAGGCATGGAAGCTTGGGCTGAGCACATCAGATGTATTCTGGGTAAAGCCAGAACAGGTCACGAAAGAGGCTCAGCAGGGAGAGTTCCTTCCTAAAGGCGCATTCATGATACGAGGTAAGACTACCTACATACCCACAAAGATAAGCTTCGCGATAGGAATCACAAAAGAAGGCCTGGTGATGGGAGGCCCTCTTGACGCTATAAAAGCGAACTGCGAGAGGTATATAGAGATAGAGCAGGGGAAGGACAAGACATCTGATATCGCCAAGAAGGTCAAGGCCAAGATAGGCGGAGAGATAGATGATATCATAGCCTCGCTTCCTGCTGGCGGAGTACAGATAAAAAAATGATCCCCCACTACTGCCCAAACTGCGGCACAAGGCTTGAGTTCTCTCCTCAAAGACCAGTCTGCCAAAAATGCAGGACAGACCTCAGTTCAATAACAGGCATAAGGTCGATTAAGGAAAAAGAGGTAGACAAGTTCGGGGATATGATCTTCAATTTCATAAAGAGCTATGTGATCTATGAGCTTGCCGGGATAATGTTCCTGATAATACTCCTCATTATATTGTTCATCGTGCTGATATTCTGGCTTTTATAAACCGATAAGATAGGATTTTATCTTCTCAATATACCCTAAAGTTTTCAGAAAGTATAGAATTATTACAAAAAATGTCTGGCAAAACATATAAAAAGATGAATGCCTATCCAGGATATGTTTTTCGAGATAATCATCGCCATAATTGGAGGCCTCTCCGCAGGAATAGTCACAGGCCTAGTGCCTGGAATCCATATAAACCTAGTATCGATAATACTTCTAAGCCTTTCTCCCTTACTTCTCAGGTACACAAACCCTGTAGTGCTTTGCGTGTTCATCATAGCGATGTCAGTAAATCACTCATTCCTTGATTTTATCCCTTCTGTATTCCTCGGAGCGCCGGATGCAGACACTGCATTGTCCATCCTCCCCGGCCATAAGCTGCTTCTTGAAGGCAAGGCCTACGAAGCAGTAAAGCTAACTGTCATCGGAAGCTTAGGCGCGCTTATACTGAGCGTCTGCCTTGTGCCTATCCTTATACCCATAGTAAGTTTCATCTATCCCTACCTCAAGGAGTATATAGGCTGGATTCTCCTTGCAGTCATGGTTTATATGATATTAAAAGATAAGAGAAGGTCATGGAATCTTATAGTGTTCCTCATGAGCGGGGTGCTCGGCCTTGTCGTCCTAAACATCCCTAATATGAAAGATCCTCTTTTGCCATTGCTCTCTGGATTATTCGGGACAAGCATGCTCGTCGTAAGCCTTATGGACAAGGTAAACATCCCTCCGCAACAGGTTTCAGAGACGATAGAGATCCCTAAGCTGACAACTATACAAGCTTTAGCAGCCG
>CAYNQH010000006.1:0-3268 GCA_964399255.1 uncultured Methanosarcinales archaeon
AAAAACAAATAAAGCTTATCTTTTGATATGGCTGATTCAATAGATAAGCTTCTCATTGAACTATGCGAGAATCTGCCATTTGACCTGACATTGTTCGAGAGGCTGGGCTTCTGCGAAAAACCATCTGAATTCTGCGATTACTGCCAGCAGCAAACAAAAGACAGCTATCTCTGCGCCAAGAAAACCTACATCCTTGATAAGACTGATCCAACACCGGCTTGAAAGTAGCCTTGCATCAATCGTGCATCAAATATTCCTCCTATTTCCTGCTCTTGTTCCTGCCTAGCATCTTAAGATAAGAGGCCAGCCTCACCTTAACTTTCTGCTTGAGTTTCTCATCAATATCAAGTCTCTCAACTTCTCTGTCCCAGTCAAGTTCAGGCAGCTTTGTCATTGTTGACCTCATCTTAAACCCAGCTTTCTCAATCTGCTCCTCAAACTCCTTTCCTTTTCTAGAGCCGAAATATTTCAGCGCCGGGAACTTGCTCACGGAATCTGTGCCAGCCTCAAGCAGCAATGGCAACCTATCCATCTTGTTCAGCCATATCCCGCACTGTATCTCAATATCTGGGAATGCCTCTCTTGTCTTTCTTATCCACTCAGCCTGATACTCAGCTGAAGGAGGCGCTCTGCCCTCGAAAATAGTGCCCTTTTGAGGATTCAGCGCAAAGAAGTGAATCTTTGAGATATCAAATCTATCAATCATCGCATTGAGCTTCGGGAAATCATCAATAGTCTCCCCTAATCCCACAATTATAGTCATGGCATTCCTCAAACCAAGTTTCTTTGCCTTATCAAACATTTCAAGATAAGGCTCGATTGGCTTTGAAGGGCATAACTCATCATGCAGTCTCTCATTGACAGTCTCGATAGAACCAACCACTCCCTTGATGAATTCTTCCCTCTTCAGCGGCCCGACGCTGATCCATATCTTATCGCCATACACCTTATAGACATTCTCAAGCAGCTCCCTGAACTCCTCTTTCTTGTAAGCGCCCATGCCTCCTGAGAAGAACCCGAAATCCCATCCTATTTTCTTGACCAGCAGCACCTCAGTCAGGATAGACTCAGTTGTCCGCCTGGCTAGCTTGTCATAATCTTTATCAGGCTGAGTAGACATATAGCAGAACTTGCAATCCCTTATCCCGCAGTACCAGCTGAAGAATATTGCCCTTTCAAACCAGGTTTTTGAGCCCATAAAGGAAAGTAATCAGGCATATATTATAAACATTTTGGAGAATGGCAATATTTATATAGGATCTATTTTAAACAAAGGAAGATGGGTGGAAAGACCAGATCACAAAGCGAAGTTTCTATATCCTTGCTAGAATGCCCTGTAGATGAAGTTGATGGATTAGTCAAGATCATGGAGGACTTCGCAAGGAAAGAAGCCACTTCTAACCTTAAGAAAGGCAGGCTAAGGGAGAGCGCTATATTCAACATCAACGAGTGCATTGAAGAAGGGAGATATATGGTTGTATGCGCTCAGAAAGATAAGGCTGCAATAGGCTATGTCCTCTGTGATAAAGATGTCTTTTTCAGGGGGAATAACTGTTTTTTCATACTGGAGGAATATGTATCTCCAAAGCAGAGGGGCAGGAAGATATATTCAAAGATGCTCAGCACAGCCATGGAGCAGGCAATAAATCATGGGAAGAAGACAGTCTACATAGAAGTCAGGGAGGCTAACAGGGAAAAGATGGCCATAGCAAAGCGCAAGGGCTTCGAGACTTTGAAGGTAGAGAGGAGAGGCCAGGATTTCTATCACCTGATGAAAAGGAAGGTCTCAAGGCAGGATTTATAAAGAAGTTCTGATTTCTTACATCGATGGAAAAGGTAGAATTACTGCTGCCTGCAGGCAATACTGAATGCCTCCGTGCCGCGGTAAATAACGGGGCAGATGCTGTATATTTCGGCCTTAGCAGGTTCAATGCAAGGCAGTCTGCTCAGAACTTCAGCGAGAAGAACATCTTCAGCGCTATAGGATACTGCCATAAGAATAATGTAAAAGCTTACATAACGCTTAACACGCTTGTCAAGAATTCTGAGATAAAAGAGTATTTTGAGCTGATGGATCTTGCATACCAAGCAAAGGCTGATGCGGTCATAATCCAGGATCCCTGCTTTATCCCCCTGATACAGAAGAATTTCCCTGGGCTGAAGATACACCTCTCTACACAGGCCACAACTACAAACTATCATTCTGTCCCTGAAGGCGCCGATCGTGTGATACTCTCGAGAGAGCTTTCATATAAAGAGATAAAGGATATAGCTGCAAGATGCGACGCTGAGATATTTGTGCATGGTGCATTATGCTTCAGCTATAGCGGGCAGTGCCTGTTCTCATCGATGATAGGAGGCAGGAGCGGCAACAGAGGGCAGTGCGCCCAGCCTTGCAGGAAACGCTACAACAAGAAATACCTACTCAGCACTATGGACCTGTGCATGCTCGAGAAGATCCCTGAGCTGATCAAGGCAGGGATAGTCTCTTTCAAGATAGAAGGCAGGATGCGCTCACCTCTTTATGTCGCGACAGCTGCAAGGATCTACAGGAAAGCTATCGACGCGTACTATGGAGGAAGTTTCAAGGTGGAGCAGAAGGACATCAAGGAGCTGAAGATCGCATTCAACAGGGAGTTCACTACAGGATTTGGATTCAATGATTCTATAACCGATACAAGACAGCCTATGAATCGCGGGCTGTACCTGGGAAGCTTCGAAAAAGGAAGGTTAGTGCTATGCGAGGACCTTAATGTAGGGGAAGGGACTAAAGTCAGGGGGATGAAAGTAGAAAAGATGTTCAAGGAAGGCGAGCCTGCAAGGTCAGGAAAGAAAGGAGAACTTATAGATCTCAAGATCAAGATAGAGGAAGGGGCGAAGTTATACAAGACTTCCTCTATCAGCATGAAATACAGCTTGGGAAGTGAGATAGATCTTGTCCTTAGCTCTCTTGAAGAAAGGGAGATAGATATCCCTGAATTTAGGGATACAGAGAATAAGGACTGCGTGAAGCTCTTTGTCAAGGTGTATGATAAAAAGTCAGCTATAGCAGCAGAAGAGGCAGGAGCTGATGTCATATATTATGATATCATGAATCCTGACTGCTCAGATGTGAAGGAACAGGTGAAGAATGCTCAATTCTGCGTGTATACCCCGAGGATAGTATCTGATGAGGATATAGAAGTGATATCAAAGATGATCGATGATATCGATCCTGCAGGAGTTCTCATAGGGAACAGGGGATTCGTGAAAAGGCTGTCAGGATACA
>CAYNQH010000006.1:3278-6959 GCA_964399255.1 uncultured Methanosarcinales archaeon
TTGACTATTCATTCAACTGCTTCAATGATATTGACCTATCATGCTGCCAAGGGATCCCTATAATCTCTCCAGAGCTAAATCTTGAGGAAGTAAAAGGGCTGCATGACAAGAGGTTCATAGTAATGGTTCATGGGAGCATAGTAGTGATGGCGGCCAAGCAGGACCTGAAGACAAAAGAGCTTGTCGATGATAAGGGCAGGAGGTTCAAGATAAGGAAGAACCATAAATATTATGAGATACTGAACGACAAGCCTCTCGGGCTGTTCTCAAAGGCAAAGGAATACCTTGGCGCAGGAGTGAAGTATTTCTACATCGACGCGATGGAAGATGATGTTAAGATCATACTGGCCGCCTACAGGAAGATTTTGGACAATGAAAGGTTCGATGACAAGAACATCAAGAAGAGATACACAGCAGGACATTTTATAAGAGGGGTTAGTTGAGCCTGGTTGTAGGGGAGATTATCCTGTTGAGAATTACTTGATCTTGCCGAGCTGCCACATCCTTATTATCTCCTTCCCCATACGTTCAGTGTCAGGCACCCCTCCTTTCTTGACAAGGTTCTTCTTCAGCGCTATCTTTTCTATAGTTGATATATAATCCTGGCCTTTCCTCACTCCGAAGAACCTTTCGATCTTACCATCTAGCTCTTTTATAAGGTCTGCTGCTGCTCCTTCAGGGTCCTTCAGCTTCTGGGAGTCTATAGATCCTATCACTACATTGGTTATACCTCTGTCTTTGGCAGACTCAAACACTCCTGGTGTGTCTATAAGAAGTATCTTGCCGCTTATCCTGACCTTCTGTAATCCTTTGGTGTGACCGCTTACTGGGCTTGTAGATGCGCTCGCCTTGCCTTTTAGTGCGTTTATTACTGCAGATTTGCCGACATTAGGATAGCCTATTATGCCAACCACCACATCTTCTCCTTTCCCTATCTCCATTATCTTCCTAAGGAGCCTCATAGTGCCTAGATGCGCAACTGCGCTGATCTGTATTGAATTAGGGATGTAAGGGAGATTGTTCTGCTCTGCCTTGCTTAGCAGGTCTACCTTGTTTATAGCATAGAGGAATTTCTTGCCTAGCTGCTTCACCCTGGACTCAAGCTTCTTGTTTATGCTCTCTAGGGCTTTCCTCGCGTCTATCACCAATATAAGTATATCTGACTCTACTATCACCTTATCCACAAGCTTGCCGTAGTTTGCCATGCGAATACCAGAAGCAGACCGGGTATATAAGGTTATTGCCCAAAAATCGTCCACAGCAGGTGGTTAAATCTTGATGAGAAATTTTATAAACCTCTTGCTCTACCTAAGGATCTGATCTTGGGGGATTTTATGACGCCGAAAAAAGAACTAGTAAGCCTGCTGACAAGCGAACTGATGAAAGAGATAGTTTCTATCAGGATCGACACCATGTGGAAGATGCTAAAAGAGAAGAAAGAAGGCAGGCTTCCTGAGATAGACTCTGAAAAGGCTACTGGCAAGTTTGATGATAAAGGAGCTATATTCATACCAGGAGGCATGATATTTGAGAACAGCGACAAGAGGGCCATAGAGATCGAGCCTTATGATTACAGCTCTAACGCAGGATTCAAGGAGAAGATAAGAGGATGTATGAAATATGACAACGCAGTCCTGCTCTACCCTGAAGGGATAGCCACTGCTATCAACCTTAGGAATGGTTTCTTCAATGAGGTAGCATCAAGCATCCATGAGCAGAAACGTGCAGTCATGAAGAAGAAGGTCATGGCAACTGATACTCCTCCTTCTGATATAACCTCAGAGCAGATAACAAAGAGCTACTGCCCCACAAATGTAAAACCTCCTTACGGGACAAGGACAAGGCTTAGCGCTTGCATCGCAGCATGCCTTATCGAGCCTGAAGCATATTTTGAACAGTGCAAGAGGCGCCAGTTCCTAAGAGAGTCAGAAAGAGAATCGTTCTGGAAGAGGATAAGAAGCTCGAAAGAGCCGGTAAGGAACAAAGAAGGAAGGATATTCGTACCGCCACATATAATCGTATGCCATAACACAAGGTATAAGGAAGAGAGCTACACAGGCATAACAAGGATACTTCTTGGTTTCGGCAGGTTCGGTGAATTCGCGACCTTCACTCTTGAGGAAGCGACAGGCAATCTTCTCAAGGAGATAGGCGGAGAAAAGAACGAGTATACAGAAGAGGATATAGTCGCAAGATATGACGGCCTTAGCGTAGTCGCAGTCGTAAGGCTCTACCCATCAACCACCCCTGGAAAAAGGCTCAATAAGGGCGTTATGACCTCATTAGTATCTCCACAAAAGGACCTGGGCCTGGACCTTGAGACAATAACAAAAGAAGCTAAAGAAAGATACAAGGTAAGGCAGGATATTGAATCCTAGACTCTTATATACCCTCTGCTTACTGCGGACCTATCCACCTGAACAGGTGGAAGGATATACTTTGCGACATCCAAAGCAAGATATTGGTCAAGCGATTCCCTAAGTTCTGAAGGATGCATAGGCTTTGTCAGCACCCTGTCTACACCCAGGCGCATCATAGCGCCTATATCATCTATAGAACCTCTTGATGTGAGGAAGATGAAATGCGCGGCGCAGAGCCTCCTGACAGCATAGTCAAGCCTGAAGCTGCCTGACCTGATATAAGGCGAGACTATCTGCCCTATCTGGGCTACAGCCTGTGAGCCTGATAATGACCTCAATCTTGCAAGTTCCTCTCCTGAAACTATAGGCATGACCCTGTCAACAAGCAATAGGTCTATATGGGTTCTCGAAAGCTCTTCAAGAGCTTCTATCCCATTTGCTGCCTGGATCAAGGATACATGATCTCCCTGATAGGTATAACCTTTGAAGAATCTCTCAACCATCATCCGAGGTATCTTGTCATCCTCTATATGCAAAACAGTCTTTAATGTCTTCTCTGCACCCATCTATTCACCTCTTATATAAAAGTATAGACTATTCTCTTAAGCTGGTGTTTAAATTGATAGGTTTATATTATTATAAACCCTGATAAGGATATTATCAGGCCCTTATCTTCTCTGGATAAGGTTCCATGCAGTGCTTATCTCTATGAAAGAGGCGCCATGACCTGGCCCGAAGCTGCCTGCTATCACCAATATCCTATCATCTTTTCCGAAATATGCCTTTGCTATAAGAAAGTTAAGAGCTTCCTGCAGGAACTCGTCGGTAGTCTTCCTGGGCTCCATATAATCAGCACATACCCCATAAGACAGCGCAAGCTCCCTCATCACGTTCTCCTTATAGCATTCAGCATAGATAGGGTTTGGGCCTCGGAAGGAAGCTAGATGCCTCGCTGTCCTCCCTGTCATGGTATCTGTGATTATCGCTTTGGTAGACAGCTGGACAGATGCTTTCACAGCAGCCTGAGACAGGAAAGAAAGGATATCGCTGTCTACGGTAAGGATAGGCTTCTCTGCAAAAAGGCTCTGGTCCTTCTCTGTTTCTGACAATATCCTTGCCATGGTCCTGACAGATTCAACAGGGTATTCTCCATAAGCGGTCTCACCGCTGAGCATGACCGCATCAGTCCCGTTATAGACCGCATTCGCTATATCGCTTATCTCTGCTCTTGTAGGCCTTGGGTTCTTTATCATGGTATGCAGCATCTGGGTGGCTATTATCACCGGCTTTTTCTTAGCTATGCATCTCTTTATTATATCCC
>CAYNQH010000006.1:6969-17969 GCA_964399255.1 uncultured Methanosarcinales archaeon
TATCATAGGTATCTTCTCAGAAGGGACTTCTATGGCAAGGTCCCCTCTTGCCACCATCACACCATATGCATGGTTAAGGATCTCATCTATATTATCTATCCCTTCCTGATTCTCTATCTTGGCTATTATCTTTATATCGCTCTTCTTCTCATCGAGGATCTTCTGGATCTCAAGTATGTCTGACTTGTTCCTGACAAATGAATGCGCTATGAAATCAAGGCGGTTTTCTACAGCAAAGTGTATATATTCCTTATCCTTCTTTGTAAGCGCAGGAAGGTTCATATGGGAGCCTGGAACATTTATGCTCTTCTTGCCTTTTATGATACCTTTATTCTTGACCTCGCAGAGGAGGCCGTCCCCTCCTTTCTCAAGCACTAGAAGCTCTACATCCCCGTCATCTATGAATATGGTCTGTCCTACAGTAACATCTACTACAAAGCAGTCATATGTTACAGATATGCAGTTAGAGCTTGAGGGAATGTCATTTCCTCCTCTTACCAGTATCTTCTGGCCTTTCCTGACAGCGATCTCCTCTTCAGATCTCGTTGTCCTCACTTCCGGGCCCTTAGTGTCTAGCATTATGGCTATCTTGTCTGATACTGCCCTTATGTTCCTTATCACTTTCATGCTGCCTTCCATAGACTGATGGGCAGTGTTTATCCTTACAACATCCATGCCTGCAGAATAAAGCTCTTTTATGAAATCAGCATCGCATCTCTCATCTGATATTGTAGCAACGATCTTTGTCTTCTTCATGTTTCCACCTTCTTTCTCTCTGATTTTGCGGAGTTTTGAGGTCATTTATAAAGATGATTGTATAGGAAAATATATGAAGATTGATATGATTCAAGCAAAGGACAGCCTAATATGCGCCAGAAAACCCTATAAACATATTTTCCAAAAATTTATATAATCTTAATCCTTCTCTATCCTAAAATGAGGTTGAAGCATCTTAGGGAACATCTTAACCTGTTAAAAAAAGAGTCAAACCCTGCTAAATTTCGTGAAATCTTGATTTCTTTGGCTGATACTTTTGTCCATTGGTGCACATTCGGTAATGAGATCCTTCCTTTTGTAGAAGGGAAGATCGGTGAAGCTCAAAGGATGATGGCCAGTAGCGATTACTCAAACGTTGATTCAGCCGTGTGGTCAGTAAACCAATGGAGAGACTGGGTAAACATAAAAAAGATGGGGATCTGGCTTGAAAGCGAGGTAGGGGTCGTTAGAAAGAACGCACTTGAACTTGAACATGAGGTTGAGATTACAGGATCGATAAACAGGAATTCTGAAAAATATAAGGAAGTCATGGCATATCTTGAAGATTTTGAAAAGAAGATTGAAACAGGAGACCATCTGCTTGAGAAGTTGATAGAAGAATTTGCGAGTTTCATCAGGCTCAGTAAGTACAGGATTCAGATGATGAAGGAATCTGAAGAAGGCTTGAAAAGTTCTATAAGAAATATGGCTAGACCCTTAGGATGATTATTATATCTTTCTAAGCCTTGAATAACCCGTCAATAGAACAGTGATGGCAGCTCCAACGTACAATCATTCAAAATAATCTTCATAGCAGAAACCTTGAGATCTGGACTTGCCAGCATATGAGCAGTTCCCTTTCTCTTCTATTACATTTTCGTATAATATCTCATTGAATCTCCTGATGAGATCAGTGCAGTCAGAGCATCTCCTGAAGTCAGTGCCTATCTCTATGTCAAACTCTTTCTCGCTTATCTTGATCAGCTTAGAAGGGACTTCTGAACTCTCGCTGAAAAACCTGTGTGTTGTCTCAACAAAACTGCTGTCTGTGATAGCATCAGAAAGCCTTATCCGGAGGACGCACTTTTTTGGTGCTGCAACGCTCACGACCTCTTTCCTGATAAGCATGCACTTGCCTGTCTTAAGCCTCTGCTCTTTTTCCTGCTTTTTCTTAAGCAGATTATCAGGAATTTTCAGGCTTCCATCCTTATTGAATTCTAGCATAAGCTCAGGATTGGCAGTCTGTTTAAAAGGGTTTTGATTGAGAAATACGCCCTTTGGGAGATGGAATGTCTAGTCTTAGAGAATTTGTTAGATCATTTCCATAATATTTATATAACCCTTTTTATTTTAATATAAAATGAAGATAAACTACCTGAAGCTTATAGGATCTATTGCAATATCTAACCTGGCAGGTTTTCTCGGTTCATTATCCACAATTTCCTCTATCCCTACATGGTATGCTGGTCTTCAAAAGCCTTCTTTTAACCCTCCGAACTGGGTCTTTGGCCCTGTATGGACTATGTTATACACCCTTATGGGCATCTCTTTTTACCTGATCTGGACAAGCAAATCTAAGCTCAAGAACACAGCAATGATAATATTTGGGATCCAGCTATTGCTTAATGCCATATGGAGCCCTTTATTCTTTGGGCTAAAGAACCCTCTGTTAGCGTTCATAGATATAATCTTAATGTGGATCTCTATAGTTGCGACAATAATAATATTCTATAAGATAAAGCCTATGGCCGCTTATTTATTGATCCCTTATATCCTGTGGGTAAGTTTCGCAGCTTTATTGAACTTCTCATTATGGCAGCTTAATATCTAGGATATTAAGGATCAGACCATATGATCATTATAGCGAAAAAAGCCTAAGATTGTCTGGGGTTTTGAGATTGATGAATATAGGTTTTCATCCCATACTTTGCAATAAAAATCGATCATCTGGTTGTTCAGGCGAAACTAACCCTTGCTTAAAGGTTTTTAGAGATTATTATAGTAAGATTAAAAGAAGAAAAATCCCCTTTCAGGGCATTTGATGGATTGCCGGATTAAAGCAGCTTTTCTACATTCCTTAGAGCTTGTCGAACAGCATACTGGGTATCGCTAACCGCTTCTTTAATTGCTGCATCTCTTTCCTGGATGTAGGTTTCTAATGTGCTTTTCTGGTCATTCAGTCTTTTTTTTAGTTCCATGTCGGGTTTTTGCATCTGAAGCTGATCATTTTCTTCTAATAATCCGGCAACTAGATCTTTGTCTTGTATCCTTGTTATAGCTTCAACCAGTCTCGTGTGAAGTTCTTCTTCATCGATCCGGTATACCCTGTCTCCTTTTGGCTTGTAAAACTGTACTATCCCCATGAGGGTTGCATTTTCCTCTGATTCATGGCAATTGTCACAACCAGTTGGATTTTTAAAATAACCAAAGCCATTATTGCACGAAAATCTTGCAAAATCTTGCATTGCCATCGCAAGCGCTATGATTAACCTGTCTTCCTCCGGGAGCCTGCCTGCAATATCATAAATGGGTGCAATTATCTTTTTTTTGGCTTCTTCACTCGCAGAAATGTGCTGCAATTGTTCTTTTGCAACTTCGTAGGGTCTCAGCATATATGTTGCGAATATGTCGCTGGCTTTTCTTTGAAAATCTCTTTCTTTTGCCTCAAATGCATATGTTGCAACATTCAACGGACCTAATTGTTCTACAACTTCTGCCAAATCCTTATCTAATTTCTGTCTTTTTTGTTTCATTTTTGTTTGCCTCCTTTTTGTGTTTTTATTTTTTTATGATGAGTCCCTCTGCAATTTCTTCAAGTCGTTTGGTTGATTTTTCATATGTACTTCTATATTCTGCCCAAGCTCCATCAGTACAGAGTCCTATTCTCTTGCCCGCATTTACCTCTGCTATTTCTCTACTTACTTGGTTACTGTAACGCCTCTCGATTTCGGCATATCTATCTCCTGCATTTGCTCTTTTCCAATACAATTCCGAAGCCTCACTTTTTTCGTATTCGTTTGGTTCTCTTAGGGCGTATTTTTCTCGAGCTACAATTGCCATTTCAGAATATGCATGTGAACCATCTGCTAAGCAACACAAATATTGCATTGCTACACCTTCAATTCCATCCTCTTCCATCACTACCTCTAAAAACTCTTCTGCTTCAATTCTTGCTTCTTTTTCTTCATCCATTTTTTTCTCCTCCTTGTTTTTTTCTTGCGTTTTATTTCGCGTTTCCATTTATTTTACCACTTACTAGTGATTAGATATGGAGAAGGAACTATAATAAAGTTTCTATCAAATTTCAATCTTTTTTACGATAAATTTATAAATAAATCTTAATTAAGATAAAAAAATGGACAAAAATACCATATTAACCCTTGCAGATAGAAAGATACTTTCCTTAATAGAATACGATCCAAGAGCTACTTTCAAGGAGCTTGCAACAGCCTGTCATCTATCTAAAGACACGATCAAATACAGGATTGCAAGACTGGAAAAAGAGAAGATCATTCTGGGATATACTGCTTTTATAGACTACAAGAAACTTGGAAACCAGTCCTATAAGCTGTATATCAAACTAAATGCAAGTTCAGAGCAAAAAGAGAAATTAAAAGAATTCTTAAGAAAGCAAAAAAATGTTTTTGCAATCTTCGAGTCCAACGGAAACTGGAATCTGGGTGTTGCAATTTTTGCAAAAACCCATTTGGAATTCAATGAGATAGAGAATTCAATCCTGGAAAATTTTGGGGAATTGATCTCAGGCATAAGATTTTGTTCGATGATTGATGCGCAGGTTCTTCAAAATGACTTTTTTAAGCTGAACAAGACCACGCAAACCTTTCATTTTTGGGGAGCATTAGAGTCGCAAAAAATAGATGAACTAGACAAAAGACTGGTCAAGCTAATCCATCAGAACTCAAGGATCTCTTTAGTCGATCTATCCGGAGAACTAAAACTAAGCATAGATGCAATAAAGAAAAGAATAAAAAAACTTGAAGAAAGAAAGATTCTCCCGATTTACCGAACAAGCATCAACTATTTATCGCTAGGATTTGATCACTATAAGATGCTTATTTTCCCTAAAAATTATTCTAATGAATCAGAAAGAGGAGTAATAAACTTCTTGAAAAACAACAAGAGTTGCATAAACATAATAAGGACTATAGGGCCTTGGAAATTAGAGGCAGAGTTTCTGGCTGAAAATATTTCTCAGATAGACCAGATAACAGACGAACTGAATGAAAAATTCCAGAAAGAGATAAGGGATATTGAGATCTCTCTGATCAAAAAAGAAGAGCTTTTTGCCTGCAAGGAGCTGTTGTTGGAATAAAAACATGCCCCCGCCGGGAGGATGGATGGATTGTCTGGGGTTAGGGCATTGATAGAGAAGATGACAAAGGACAATCCAAAGAAAAAGGATTACTTTGAGTCCCTCCTAGTGCATGAGAGACTATAATCCCTTCTAGTGCCGGGTATTTAGATCATTCCAAATATCAAACCAGCTATTGTTGAATACACTATGACCAACCCAATATAAACTGATGTCTTCTTTGTGCCTAAGATCCCTCTGACCACAATCATGTTGGGCAGGCTCAAACTTGGCCCTGCAAGAAGCAATGCCAAAGCCGGGCCTTGATGCATACCTTTGGCAATCAATGCCTGAAGTATTGGTATTTCTGTCAGTGTTGAGAAATACATGAATGCTCCAAAGATAGATGCTATGGCATTGCCGATAATAGTATTGCTGCCCACTAATTGTGTGATTATGCTTTCTGGAAGCAGCGGCATGATGAATCCTGCGATGAATACTCCTATGAACAGCAAAGGAAGTATTAGTTTTGAGAAATTCCATGTCTCATTGAGCCATTTCCTTGTTATGTTGTCATGGAATTTCCATAACACCAGTCCTGCAACACCTAATGTGAATATCCCCATAAGGGAGTATTTCATGATCTTGCCTATCTGCAATCCATTGACTACTAAAACACCGATCATCAAGGCAAAGAAAGCGAACAGGACCTTATTGGATATCTTGGATTCTTCTGTATCCTGGATAAGCAGTTTCTCTTTCTCGACCTTCTCCCTGAAGATAGCCTGCATTGTCAGACCTACAAGTATTGAGAGCACTACTGCTGAAGTGACCCTTGCAAGACCTATCTTCAATCCAAGAACACTCATCGTAAGGAAGATGGCTGCAATGTTGATGGCTGGCCCTGAGAAAAGGAAGGTTATTGCAGGCCCAAGTCCGGCACCTCTCTTCCTTATCCCCGCAAACAATGGGAGTATTGTGCAAGAGCATACTGCAAGTATGGCCCCTGACACAGAGGCAACGCCATAAGATACATGCTTCTTTGCCTCATGCCCTAAGTATTTCATGACCTTCTCTTTCTGGATAAAGACACCTATTGCTCCTGCAATGAACAAGGCAGGAATCAAGCATGTGATGACGTGAAGCCTTGCATACTCATGCAGCAGGTCAAACGCAGAAAATATTGATGTCTTGAACCATTCTGCTTGTGACGGCACAAAATACAATATTGCAAACACTATGGCCATCCACAGCAGCATATTCCAGTCTTTTCTTTCCATGTTATATCACCATCAATGAAGTATAATATGATCCTGCAAGGATAAAAACAACAGCGACTATCCTGCGCATCCACAGTTCAAAAGCCTGCACCTTATCCATGATCTTGCCTAATTTTGATACGCTCTTGACCAGGATTATTGAGAAGATTATCACAGGCAATCCAGTAGCG
Organism: uncultured Methanosarcinales archaeon; assembly: GCA_964399255.1. Lineage (GTDB taxonomy): Archaea > Nanobdellota > Nanobdellia > Woesearchaeales > CAYNQH01 > CAYNQH01. The sequence continues at coordinate 13,488 of CAYNQH010000006.1, forward strand.
AATGCAAATACAGCAGGGATTATCAGTCCGTCTCCAGCTCTTAATGCAATGGGGATAAGCATGCCAAAGAACAAGACTGCGCTGAAAGGGCAGAATGCTAAAGCAAATATTATCCCCAGCAGAAACGCTCCCAAGAATCCTTTTTTTGCCAGGTTCTCTTTTAATTTGTTTAATCTATCATTAGACTTAAAAAAGTGTAGTTTTAAAATATCTAACATTATGATCCCAACCACCAATAACAATGGGCCAAGAATCTTCTCTCCATACTCCTGCAAGAATAATGATATTGTCTGGGTCTGCATCCCAAACCAGACGATCAAAGAAGCAAGACCTACATAGGTGAACATCCTTCCAAATGTGTAAAGGAATCCGACAATCAAGGTGTGCTTGCTGTTATCTATCTTCTTGCTTGTGTAGGCAATGGCAGTTATATTGGTCGCTAGAGGGCATGGGCTTATTGCAGTCATCAAGCCTATAAAGAAAGCTGCAACTATGGGAATACTGCTTGTTCCCATCGCTTCCATGAATGCCATCAATCCCATCTTAGTTGCCTGCCAGCTTCTGCTCAATAACACCTTTAAGATAACTCATGTAATCCTGCTTGTTGCTTATCTTATACCAGACATTGGTGTTCTGCTCAGCATTGAAATCTCCCTCATTGTATGTGCCTAACCAGAGTGACGAGCCTGTAACCTGGTATTTCATCACCATATCTTTATTCTCAGGAAGGTCACCATTGATATGGTCAAAGAGGATTATTCCGTTCTCAAGCTCATCTTTAAAATATGTGTTGACTGTCTCCTCTGCATAAGCACCCACTGTCTTGCATGAATAGCACTGGTTTGTGCCATGGAAATGATATATCTCAAGCTTGTCGATGTTGATTGCCCTGTCTGTTGATGACATGCTATCTATAGAACTGCCTGTTGCAGCATCTTCTGCACTATCTGAGCATCCTGCAATCAGAACCAACACTAAACTGATTAATATGATATATCTTATTTTCATCTTTTCACAACCACTTCTTTATATCTTCCACTTCAGCCACCTTGCCATAGCTTTTTACTTTTCCATCAACAACTATTGCAGGAGTGGACATGACACCATACTCAATAATCTTGCTTACATCAGTGACCTTTACGATCTCTGCCTTAACTTTCTTTTCCTCAATAGCCTTTCTTGCATTTGCCTCAAGCTGCTTGCATTTAGGGCAGCCTGTCCCCAATATTTCTATTTTCATTTTTATCTACCTCAGCAAGTGTGGAGCAAATACCAGTATCAATCCCATAACTGCCAGTATCACTCCTCCAATCAATTTACAATATTTTGCATATTTGTTTCCATATGAACTGCTTATTGCAAAAGCAGCTAATCCAAATATGATAAGATCATCAAGCATGAAAAATAAGGTGTATAATAAAATGTACATGTAATTTTGCAATGCTGAAAGTCCGCTTAGAGAAAGTATCTGCGTGAAAACAGCAGGTATTGCTGAAGAGCATACAAACTCCACTGAATTAACAACAAATGCCAGAACAATTATTGAAAATATGATTGCCAAAGATAGTGGCTGTGTTATTATATTCTGTATCTTGTTCATGGTTTTTTGTTTTGATGTTTCATCCCCTATTTCACAGGTCATTGCTTTTTTTGTAAAATAATCTTTTAGATTTATGATTCCGCCACCCAATGCAACAAGACCTATGCCCAGCGTCAATAACCTCATATAACCTATCAATAGGAATATATTTATCCATGCAGTCATGAAAAGGAAATATAATATACCAGAAGCAAGAACAAAACTGCCGACAATGACCCAAATCTTTTTCTTGTCTTTTACTCCCATCAAAAGTCCAATAAGATAAACTAATACCCACATAGCACATGGATTGAAGCCATCAATAAGTCCCAATACTATTGCCAATGTAGCCAGTGAAAACTTTGTCAGATCTGTTCTTCCGATAAAAGGCATCTCAAAATCACTAAAACTAGTCTCCATCTCCTGTGTCTGAAACTGGATATCATGACCTTCAACACAGTTCTCCTTGCACTCCTGTATCGCTTCTTTTATCTGCTCTTTTGAATGAACACCGACTAAAGGGTGTTTTCCTACAAATATTGTCGGAACACGAAGGTCTGAAGTGTCAAGCCCTGTTTCTTTTGCAAGCTTATAAAACAGTTCTGAACCTTGTTTTGATGAAGCATCATAAGAATAAAAATTTGTATCACCCATCTCTTCTTTTAACTCATTGAATATTGGCTTTTGTTCAGAACAATGGGGGCATGTAGGCAGATAAAAGAAATTTACTGCAAGACCATCTTTTTGGGATATTGAAGGCACTGATGTAAAAAAATAAGCAAAAATACCCACTAAGATTAGGACAAGAACAAGATAACAGTTGAATTTTGATCTGAAAAACTTCTTTATAGTGGAAAGAGGAGCACTCATTTGCATCCCTCACAGCATTCTTTTTTCAGAATTCCTCCCTTTTTATTGCCTAATGATCTGAATATATCGCAGACTTTCATATCTTTTATCTTATAATATATCTTTTTTCCTTCCCTTCTAGAACTGATGAGCCCCCAACTCTCTAGTTTTCCTAACTGTATTGAGACTGTAGACTGGGTTCTTTCCACTTTTGGGAATATCTCACAGACGCATTTCTCCCCATCTAAAAGCAGTTCAAGAATCTTCAGCCTTGTTGATTCACCCATACCCTTCAATAATCTAAGATCCTCATTCATATTGACAGTTGTCAATATGTGCATATATTTAAAGCTTTTGAAAAAAAGATAATCCGCGCAACCACCAAGATAGTCATATTAAATTTTAAGAATGATGCCCCCGCCAGGAGAATGGATGAATTGTCTAGGGTTGGGGCATTGGGCTGGTTTATTTCTGTGTAATCATAGCCATTAGGGTTAAATTGAGCTTCTTTAACTCTTGGGCTATAATGGCCAAGGATTCTTCCTGAGATGGTATGCTTCCATGCATACTCCTGTGTATACATTCGAGTTTCGAATCCTTCTGCATGAACTTGCCACAAGTAGGACAGGTTATCTGCTTATAAGGAACCTCTCGATCCTCACCGCACCAACTACAATACCTAGTTGCCTTATCGGTCTTCACGACCTCATTAAGTCCGAATCGACTAGACCTCATAAACACACAGTAGTGAGTGTGGTATTTAAACATTTTGGAATAATTAATATACTTATTACCCTTATCAATAAGTATGTCAGACAAAATTAAGGAGCTTACTGGAACAACTATTGAGATTCGTAATGGTTCTATTAGATTTATCCCTGAAGATGGGGCATACCCTTGGTGGAGAAAGCAGTTGGACAGACAAAAAGAAGGAATATTATGTCCTCAAATCGCGAACCATATGTTAAAAGTTGCTAGTAATCTAACAAAAAAGGATGAGCAAGGCCAAAGGGTTGGCAAATATGATGTTTACATAACTAACCTTCCCCCCAACCCAAAATCCTCTCAGGGGAATATGAAAACTAAATACAAAAGGAATATAATCAGCTGCTTAGAGAAGAAGAAAGAAGGATTAGAAAAATTCAAGGATAAAGAAATATTTGTATATGTAGCTATTTACCTAAGACCTGAAAGGTATAAAACTCATGATATCGATAATTTCCTTAAAGCTATAATAGACTCTTTAAAAGAGTACACAGGTGATGATAGTAAAGTGGTGTGTATATTAGCTGATAAATACCAACTGGAAGATTACCCTAAAGAAGACTTAGATTTTTTAGAACAAGCTTTTATTGTTGTCGCTGATCCTAAAGCAAGACGAGAGATCGGTGTAGAATAAATGTCTTAAGGGAGTTATTAACTTTTTTGTAATATTTCCAAGACTTTATTTGCTTTTTTCCTAGAATACTCACTTTTATCTTTATTTGCTATTTCCTCAATAATTGATTTATATGGCTTAATCAGGTTCTTATCACCTTTCGCAATCATCCCTAATGTGTCTATATACACATCCTTTAACCATTGGGTTGTGTCAACCCCTAACACATCAAATTTGATTTTTATAACCTTTGGGTTTTTAATATAATCTATCAAAACAGGGATTACTGGTTCTGCGATTGAAGGCTCTTTTTCAGCAATAGCTCCTAAATTAAATGCGGCAAATCTCCTGTTATTCCATTCAGAATCTTTGTTGATTGTTTTGATTAGATTTGGAACTAAACTTTTTACCCAGTCGGGATTAACTGAACCTAACCTACCAATATTATGACTTTCATTATATTTCCCATAATTTTCCTCAATATTCTCAATATAATTAAGTGCTAAATCCTTAAATTCTTCTTTATCTTTCTTTAGCAATTGAACCATTAAATATTCGGCAGAATTCACTATACTTTGTTCTTTTGAATATAACAATTTTTTAAGGAATGATTTCATCTCTGTAGGGTTTAAAACTTCTCTCTTTTTTGCAGAATAATAGGATTTTAGTTTATTTA
>CAYNQH010000007.1:0-17773 GCA_964399255.1 uncultured Methanosarcinales archaeon
AACAAGTTTATTGCTGTTCCATCTTTTATAGCTCCTTATCTTTACAGGATTGCTGCCAGGATTGTTTATTGAATAGTCAATCTTATAGCTATTGTCTGGGATTATGACTTCCTGAAAAGCCCAATCCTTATTGAATTGAGGCTGGATATTTGGGGCATAGAAAGGCCCTCCTGTAAGGTATACTAGAGGCTTATAATAGTAAGGAGAAACGCAATTAGGGCACTGCTCTGTGGGGTTTGGACTGAAGTAATCCCAGGCATCATACCAGGTATTGCCCTCCCCAAACTGGTATCTCATGTATAACAACCCTTCAGGAAGATTCTCTATCAAATAACTGGTTATGCTTTCCTTGGCCTTGTAAGGCTCAAGAGAGTATATGGTGGTGTCTTTGTTCAGCCCCATAAGGCACCACCAATCATTCTTAGCATAGCATGCGAACTGATTTATGAAAACATAAGAAAGGTCGTAATTCTCAGTATTGTTCACTATAGACTTGAAGTATATCTTCTTATGTTTTGAAGAGTCTATGATAGGGACTGCGTTAGTCAGATACCTAAAATGTTCCTGACCAGTAGACTTAGCTCCATAGATATTGATGTCATCATTTGAGAGCTGGTGCTGGTTGATCCCAGGCATAACCTGGAATACCTTATCTCCTCCGCCTATCCTATCTGATTCAGAAGGGGGAAAAACTTTAGCTATAACACCTGTGCCAGATGCCTCATCATAGAGCCCGAATGAAGGATCGTCTATAGATATAAGGGTTTCCTGTATGACTGCACCTGTAGTGACACCGTAAGCTGCCTTGATCCATATCACAAGCAGCACAAATAAGATAAGCTTCTTACCCGGGATACTGCGGCGGATATTGGTACTGATTATACCCATATTGCTGTTGACCCCCATATTGCTGTGCTGGCTGTGAAGGTTGTACAGGCGGTTTTCTAAGAAGGATTATAGCCAGGACACCTCCAACAACTATTATGATCATTATTGCTATTATAGGGATACCTAAACCTATCCCTGTCTTCTGCCCTGAATCAGGATCAAGAGAGTTTATGACCCCATCACCATCCTCATCAACATCCCAAAGGTATTCGTCACAGTCCTTTATCCCATCACCATCACTGTCAGGATTATGAGGATCAGTGCCGACCTGGCGCTCCTCAAAATCTGTGCAACCATCACCGTCACTATCTGTCTCGCTTACCTCAACATCTACCTTCCCTCCGGGGCCTATGTTTATCTTTGATCCATCCTCAAGAGTAAGCTGTCTCTGGTTCCCTATTATCTGGACATTCTCGACAGATTGAGGGCTGCCTGTCTGGTATTGCACCTCATAGCTCTGGTCAGGATATTTTGTAAGTATAGGGCCGCCTCCAGCATATATCGTTACGACCCTTCCGTCGACAAGCTGCACATCTGCTGCCCCCCCTCCAGGAGAAGGTACTATGCTTGTTACAGGTATGTGCAGGCCTGTATCCGGATCTACATATTGAGGGGTCCCTGAGTCTGAACCGTCATCATTTTGAGGTATTATAACACAACAGTCGATTATATCATCAACTACAGGGTTTACATCAATAGGATAAGTCACATCCCCTGGGACAGTAGGGGGCATTATAGGGTTTACGCCAGGTATCTTGCTGCAATCAAGGTAATATGCTTCTGCGCATTCAGGGCAGGAACCTGGGAAAGTCTGCTTGGTACCATCAGGGCAGACCACTATCAGAGTATTATCTTCTGTGATGCTGTCTTTCTTATCATCAAGATCCTCTATAAAATCATCATTAGGCGGCAGGGTTATAGGCTTCCTTACCTGGCTTCCTTTGAACCCATGGATGACAACATAATAGGTAGTATCAGGATTAGCATTGAAATTTATATTCATGCTTGTACTGCCTCCCTGGAATGCTGTAACAAGCTCTCCTTTCTCATCAAGCACCAGTACAGAGGTTATCTTCTCTCCAGGTGTTCCGTCAGGGTTTAGGGATGTTATCCCCACCTTTACATTATAAAGTTCGCAGTAGCTAGCGCTCCTATGGGTAGTGCATATTGTATCAACATAGCTTAGGTCAAGCCTTGAGACGCTTATAAGATGTCTAAAATCTTCCTCAAAGCATTTCCTGTCTACCTCCTTGCCTTCAGCTGTTGTCAGCCAGGTGCAGACCTCGTAATAGCTAAGGGTGCCTGGATAAGAGAAGCTGAACTGCTTTGTGACTATATCCTGGGGAAGAGAGGTAAGCCTTGGGATGATCTCAGACTTCAATGCCACACTTTGACTGTTTTCCTTGTTCTTGACAGACATGGACAGCTTTACATTCTCAAAGACTTCCTGTGTAAGAGTATTATACTCTCCCCCTACTGAGACGCTCAAGCTCCCGACCTCGCCCACATTCAATATCCTGTCGCCGTCATTGAAGATCATATCCCTTATGCCTATCAGCTTATCGACTGCTATAAACAATGTCGTAGCTGTAGAGAGCATATTTCCCTGGCTGTCTTCAAGCTTGAATCCAAGAGAGTAACCATCTTTGTTCATAGGGGTCTTTATAGATATATCCACCTCTTTCTTCTGCATTCCTGCAAGAGAAGGTATATTGACTGTCTGCTCTCCGAACTGGAAGGCAGAGGTCACGCAAGGGATTATCTCCTTATCGCATATGCCTATCCTTATCTTCAGGTTCGACTTAGAGGCAGATTCAGTGTTCTGTATAACGATCTTTCCTGTTAGGAGAGAATCTACACTGACTATAGGCTTAGCAACAAGACCTTTATATGATACATCTGCTATATAAGACTCTTCTTCTATTATGCTGACGCCTTCGCCAACTATCGTGAAAAGCTGCCTTATCTCAGGCGCTGCTGACTCAATACCCAGCTCAGGCATAGTCACCTGTATCCCTGGCAGAGAAGCCCTGATAAAATACCTTCCCGGAGCAAGGCTTGAAAGAGGATATTTGATATCTTTAGCAACCCCGAACTGCATATTAAGGGTTATTGACATCAAAGGAAACGTATACTTGACCTGGCCTTTATCATCGATAATCTCTACCTTAAGCGAAGCAGGCTTATTGTTATACTGTTCAAGGAAAGTGTTGATCAGGATAGTTGCAGTAAGCTCGCTCTGAGGCCTGAATTCACTTTGAGACATATCGATGATCATAGAGATAGGGTTTGTCGATACGTCTCCAGCTCCTGCATCGCCTGTATCAAACTCACCGGGCTCAAGTGCATAAGAAACAGTCGTTAAGGAGGATATTGAAAGGACAAAGAGCATAATTAAGAATATAGCAAATGCAGATCTTGAAAATCCCATTATTATGTCCCCTCTTTTTAATATTTTATTTAAAAAGAAGAACTTTGGTATTTAAAAGTTTCGCATTTAATCAGTAAAAAGATGGTATTTCTCCTTGCCTTCAAGCTCATGGACAATCCTTTTTATTATGGTCGTCTTAGGGTCAGGCATAAGCTTTATCCTCTTCTTGATATCATCAAAAGACTCGAAGGGTTTCTCTTTCCTCTGGTCTATTATCTCCCACATATGTTTCTTGCCTACGCCTGGGAGCAGTTCTATCTGATGCATCCTTGTAGTCAAAGGAGGCGCCTTATTGAAGAAGTCAACAAATCTCTTCTCGTTCTTGTCGACTATATCTTTTATTATGAAGCTAAGCTCAGCTTTTCCTGTAGATGTCAGCTTGTCATAAGGAAGTCTGCCGGATATATGGTGGATCTTGTCCCTTTTGCCTTCTCCTATATATACCTCTTCAAGAGGCTGTACAAAGATATCTTTCTTAGGGACTAGCTCAAGAAGGGTGAAATTTGTCCTGCCTAAAGCATGGACTATCGGGGTCTTCTTATGGCTTGGCCTCTTATCAAATGGGTATCCATTCGGAAGAAAATCTAAGACTATAGCGTTCTCCTCTTTACTGATCGGCCTTTCTTCCATAGTTCCCTCTTGAGTATCCTTAAGATCTTCTAAGCCTGGTTATCAAGCATAAAAAGACCCAATTTGGCTTATTTAGCTGGATACTCCTTGATGACATCAGCAATCTTCTTAAGATTAGGCTGTGTAACAGTCAAAGTATAACCCTGCAAGATGACTTTTACATCTTCTGGGGTCTCTGGCAGGAGGTTTATAAGTTTCTTTATGTGCATATCCTTCATCCTTGGGATATCAAGCTTTGCCAGCTTATCTGCAAGATCTTTTGCATCTTTCAGCTTTAGCTGTTTGAACTGGCCTAGATATTCCTCTGTACGATTGCCTCTAAAGTTAAGCTCTCCATCCCTTTTCTTGATATTAGAAAGCTCATCCTGGAGTTCGGGGATGCACAAAGGGGTCTCTGATAATATTTCTGGTTTTCCCATTTTTATTTCTCCTCCTAAGAATTATGCCTTTTTCAGGTGGACAGGATGGACAATCAAGGTCTTTTCCTTGTTGATATCCGTTATCTTCACCTGATAGCAGCCCCCTTTCTTTCCTACTATGGTTCCGACCCTACCATGAAACCTAAGACAATACATCCCTTTTTGTACAGCAGGCTCTGCGTTAAGGCAGGCCTTATCTCCTAGTTCAAAGCTCTGGAAATATCGGCTAAGGCTTATCTTGCCCCTCATCCTTCTTCCTTTACTTAGCTTATCTCTCGATTTTCTTCTGAAACCGCCGATTCTTTTTACCATCTTAATAACCCTCTATATCATTTATCTTGTTCTTATCTTATTCTTGTCAGATACTACAAGTTATATCTTTAACTATTTAAAAGAAAAGTAGAAAGTCCTATTATTTAAAGGTTATGATTCACATTTATATATAAAAACATAAAAACGAAACCTTTATATATTTGTATCTTAACTTATTCTAAAGTTAATAAAGTTTGGGTCCTTAAAAACAGAGGAGGGGTTTTTAAAATGAAATCACTTTTTAGTCGCATTAAGGAAAAGCTCGGAGCTGGTGAAGACTACGAGATTCCTAGAGAAGAAGAAAGCTATGTTGAGATCAATCCAAATGCTGAAGACAACGGCAATGCAAAGATAGTCGTGAGACCTTTTATACTTCAGGAATTCGGCGACATAAAACCAGTCCTGGATGTTCTTAGGGAAGGATACACTATTGCGCTTGTAAATATCAAGCCTCTCAAAGACAAGGATATTGTCGAACTGAAGAGAGCAGTGAACAAGCTGAAGAAGACTTGTGATGCTATCGAAGGAGATATCGCAGGATTCGGTGAAGACTGGATAACAGTTGTCCCGAGCTTTGCAGTGATCCATAGGGAAAAACCTCAGGCAAAGAAGGCTGAGGCAGCCAAGGAATATATGGATTACGGCGATGAGTTCTGATCCTTAAGATATTTTTTATTATTCTTAAATATTTCTTATCTATCATAAAAAGATAGCGGCAGCAATATTGACAATGTGGAAACTATATCTTTTGAAAGCGAAAAGTATTTATATTTTCCTTATTAATTCATAAAGTATGAGCGAGGAGATTTCTGAACTGACCGGACAGCCATGCCCCTTCTGCCATACCGATAACCTTACTCTTACAGAGAAAAATATGGAAGTTCCTCACTTCGGCAAGGTCGCTGTCTTCGGCATGACCTGCTCTAACTGCAAGTTCCACAAGGGAGATGTAGAGGTTCTAGAAAGGAATGAGCCTGCAAAGTACACTATCGATGTCAGCGGAGAGGAAGACATGAAGATCAGGATAGTGAAGTCAAGCGAAGCGACGATCAAGATACCTCATATAACCACAGTTACGCCAGGACCTGCCTCGCAGGGATTTGTAACAAATGTAGAAGGCATATTCAACAGGGTCCGCAGGGAGATAGAGAACCTAAGGGACAGCGAAGAGGATCCTGTTGCGAAGAAGAAAGCGAAGAATCTCCTTAGGAAGATCCAAAAAGTAATGTGGGGAGAGGATACACAGAAGATAATCATAGAAGATCCATCAGGAAATTCTGCGATAATATCCGAAAAGGCAGTAAAGACAAAGCTATGATCTTAGGATATATCAAATATACCCCCCAGAAATATTAAGAATTTATATTAAACCTTAGTTTTTATCTATAATCTGACCTGAACTCTTTTTAGAAATACTAGCTGAATAAAAAAAAGATCAAAAGATCTCTTGGATCATTTCTCTTTGTATAGGCCTGCATTCTTCCTTATGAATTCTGCTGTCATCCTTTTCAGGAACTGAGATACAAGCCTGCTCCTTACACAGTCCTCCTGCTCGAAATAGACTGTTGCAGAATGCAGATCATCCTTGAAAAGGTTGCTTGCTCTGACAAGAGGGCTTGCATGTACATTGTTTATTCCTATATCAGACTGCTCCGGGTCAGGGTCTCCTGTGAAGACCAGCTTGCTGCCTTCAGCGATCCTCGTGCCGATAGTCTTTATCTTACGCCAGGTAAGGTTCTGAGCCTCATCAACCTGCCAATAGTATGACTGGAGGCTTGCACCTCTTGCCATCTGCATCGGAAGTATCTCAAGCAGCTTCTCGCTTATTATATAATCAATATCTACATCCTTTATACCCAGTCTCATAGTTATCTGATTGATATTATCATAGATAGGCCTGTTCCATGGAGCAAGCTTCTCAAAGAGGTCTCCTGGAAGGGCGCCTATATCTTCCTCATCACCGAAACCTATAAGAGGCCTTGTGATTATCAGCTTAGAGTATTCTGAGTTTATCGCACTGCCTTCTTCCTCTTCTGTTATACTGCCCCATATCGCCTGCACAAATCCGGCAAGAACCCCTAAGAAAGTCTTTCCTGTGCCTGCAGGGCCTAGGCCGAATACACATTCAAGATCAGGGTTCATCAGCGCATCAAGGAAGAATGCCTGCCTTGGATTCCTCGGCCTGATATCCTTCTTGAAGATCTCTCCCCCTCTTAGAGGCACATAAAGATCAGGCTGGTCCGGCTTTTCAGACTTCTGGAACCTGGCAAGAGCTGTCTTGCCGTCTTTTTCAGATATAAGTATGAAATATTCATTTGGCTGGGGGTCTTTGATGCTGAATTCGGTCGCTTCAAGACCCTTTATACCTGAATCACCTAATTTGCCTAAATATTTGACATTGAAATCGGTCTCTGTTACCTGTCTCCATCCTTTGTATATCTCCTTCACCTTAAGGTCTCTCCATCCAGAGACATGAAGCGATAATGACTGCCCTATCGTCTTGAGAGGAAGGTCAAGGGTTATTAGCTCAACATCTTTCCCTTCTCCCTCCATGACCTTGAGGAGTTCAAGGAGTATCTTATCATTATTATCGCTGAGGATCCCATCAAGGGTAGTCTTAAGCTTGGATTCATATTCGTATGTTGTCTTGACAATATAATTTTCTGATATGGGTATGCCTTCGTAAAGTGTCTTTCCAAGCTTATCAGAAAGGTCGTCTATCTCTCGGAAGAAAGTCCTTGCATGCATCCCTCTTTCTGTATGGGATTCGTGAGCGAACTTATCAAGCTCTCTCTGGACAACAAGAGGGATGTATACTATAGTGCGTACATCTTGGTCCTTATGGGGGAAAGCGTAGAAAGACTCTGGGTCATTAAGAATTATGTTGGTATCAAGTATCTTATGTTTTTCTTTCATCTATCCGCCTCTTTTTATCCTTTGTCATCTCCAAAATGTATTTACTGCCTATTTACTGTCTACAAAAGCTCGTTAAGCTTTGTCAATATCCTGTTGTACTCGAGGAATACCTTATAAGCACCAAGTTTGCTTGGCTTCTCTGAAAGATAGGCTCTTGAACCCTTGATCACTGCTTCACCTATTGAAGCGAATGCCTCGGTAGTCTCCCCTTTCTCAAGTATCTTCTCCAATGATCCCTCTATCGTACCTTTTACAGAACTGTTCTGGTCAGGTCCTGGTAAGTATGTATCAAGTATCTTATCCCGAGAGGTCTTCTTTCTTAGAGCCTCATTTCGTATGCCCTTGAAGAAATCCCTAACCCCATCCTCAAAAGATTTCTTGAACTGCCTCTCAGTCTTGATGTTAGAACCGCTATAATTAGAAAGCCTTATCCTTCTTGGAAGACTCCTGACTGCAGAGACATAAAGTAGTCCTATATGAGAATTATCATAGCCTATATCCTTGAGTTCTTTTAGAAGATCATAAAGGTCTACCTTGACCTTGAAATCTACTGAAGAACCTGATTCTCCCCCTTTCTCATCCCCCGGAACCATAAATATTGATGATTAGATGCAAATATATAAATTTTTTCATTCTAGAATAGTAACCAAATGGGGACTAAAGTTGCAAAATAAGGATTACAGCCCTATATCCACTATCTCAACTTTATCCTTAATCTTATCAAGACCTGGCTTCAGATCATGCATAGTTATCACAAGATCAGGATTGACAAACTTGTCCTGCACATCCCCCATGTCTGGGTCCATACCTGTAGGCACATCGATTGATACCTTATCTCCATCAGAGCTGTTTATCCTGTCCACTATAGAACTTATCGGCTCCTTCAAATTCCCTTCAAAACCTATGCCAAGGATGCAGTCAACAATGATAGGTGCGGCAAACAATCTTTCAAGCATATAATCATCAGCCTCTTCAAGAAGAGTCACTTCAACCTCTGTGCTGTTAAGTATATCATAATTTACCTTTGCCTCATTCTTCAGCCGACTTTCCTCTCCTATGAAAAACACCCTAACCTCACAATCTTTATGCTTCTCTTTTATGATCCTTGCTGCTGTAAATCCATCTCCGCCATTGTTGCCATGATAGCATACAAATAGAATCTCATTGTCCTTAAGGCTGTATTTTTTGCCAAGAATCTCTGCAATGCCCTTACCGGCACGCTCCATCAATTCTAATTTGGATATGCCTCTCTTCTCTGCTTCATCCTCAAGCTTTCTCATGTCTGATATTTTTATCATAAAAAATAAGAAAAAGAGATAGTTTATATTTTTTTCTAAGAACCCTCATGCGGAAACTGACCCTTTGCAACCAAATTCAAAGAAGGTATATGTGCTGATGTTGTAAATACATATTTTATCGCTTCTCCTACTGTTGTTGGAGGTGCTAGTCTTAGCCCTTTAGTTCTCCAATCACATTGGTACTCCTCTGCCACATCTTTAACTGCTTCTTGGACAACAGGATGATCGTACATTCCTGTATCAACCGCACCTGGACGGACTGTTGTAACAAAGATATTATCCCTATAAAGAGCAAGCATTGAAGAGTTTGCATACCTATCGATCGCTCCCTTCGCTGTGCAATGCGTCCCACCAAGCGAATATCCTCTTATAGCGCTCATCGAAGTGATGAAGGCTATCCTCGTTTCATTTTGCTCCCTGAATCTCGGCAAGAGTTCTATCATCATAAGATGCGTTGATTTTACTACAGTGACTGTTTCAGCTTCTATCAATTCCAGATCGATCTTTTCCAGAGGGAGGTAGGGATTATCATCCTTCAGCTTATAGCTTCCTGCCCCCAGCCCCACAGACTGCACCCAATAGATCGGTTTATCACCAGGCAAGGCACCTACAAACATTTTTACTTCTTTTTCACTTAAAAGATCAACAGAAGAATATTCAACCTTATGTGGGTCAGTAAAATTTAAGAGCGAATTTTTTATATTTTTGAGTTTATCTTCTGTCAGAGAGACCATATGGACAGTCGCTCCGTTTAATGCCAGGACCCCTGCTACGGCAGAGCCGATATTTAACTTCACCTCTTGGCCATCAACAAGGATGGAATCATGACCTGGTTCTTCTGTAGTGATATCATAAAAATTATGCCTAAGGGGCTTATAGCCGCATCCGGTTACAACTACCCTAATCCCTTCAAGTTCATCTGATTTAACCATCTTTTCTAGTCTACTCAAATTAACCACCCTAAAATAAGAACCCTTGTAAACATAACTAATTTAACCCGACAATTATCGGTATTTCAAGAAATAGTCTATGATCTTACTTTCAGCCTTTCTCAGATGCTCTTGGAATGTTGAGTAGGATTTTTTTGATATCTTTGCAAGTTCTGGTAGTGTAAGATTTCTCGGATAATAATAGTAGCCCTCCTTAAATGCTATTTTGATAGATTCAGACTGTTTTTCTGTCAGATGAGGCGCAAGCTCTAAGCTGGCAACGCTTTTCAGGTTCTCTTTCTTCAGGGAGAATAGCCTGCCCTGATAATGTTCTCTTGCAGCCTGCACCAGCTTGTTTAGCTCATCCCTATCTAAGCAAGCAACCTCCCAATATTCCCAGCCGTCGCTTGCAACATGCACAGGCTTCACTCTGATATACTGAGGGTTATAGAAAATTCTTATTTCTGCCTTCGCTTCTCTTGAAAGAGCATGCTCAGCATGAATTATGATAAAATCATGGTGCATTTCAATGCTTTTTACCCTCTTGTCTCTCTTAATATCATTGAGAAACCTTTTTTTGTTCTCTTCAGAGCCGGATATTACCCCTCCGACAATAAGGTTTATTCTATTGTCTTTGATAAAATTCGTGTATGGGCAGGCAAAAAACTCTATCTTATATTTCTCACAGGAGGGAGTGTAAATGTCCTGCTTATCCCTGAGTCTGAATTTAGCAACCCACATGATCCGATAATTATCGGCCAGATTATATAAAATTTGCTAATACCATCAAAAACTATATAAATAAACCAGTTCTCAGAACAGTCAGTGGGGTGATTTGATGGTAAAGATAGGCATCATTGGAGGTTCGGGATTAGATGATCCTGATATTATTGAGAATGCTAAAGATAAAGAGGTAAGCACAGCTTATGGCAAGCCTTCTTCTAAACTAAAGATAGGAAAGATAAAAGGGGTTGACGTGATTCTTCTCGCAAGGCATGGTCGGGAGCATACGATACCTCCTACCCAGGTGAATTTCAGGGCTAACATACAGGCATTGAAGGATGAAGGCTGCACGCACATCCTTGCAACAACTGCCTGCGGCAGCTTGAGGCAGGAGATAGGCCGCGGAGATTTTGTCATACTGGACCAGTTCATAGACTTCACCAGGCTAAGGAAGCTGAGTTTCTATGAAAGTTTTGAGCCGCACAAGGCTGTGCACACTGCGATGGCAGAACCTTTTGATAAAAAACTAAGAAACATTCTCAATGAAACATGCAAAGAGCTCAATCTGAAGCATCATGAAAAAGGGACAGTCGTGACGATAGAAGGTCCGAGATTCTCGACAAGGGCAGAAAGCCACATGTTCAGGGCATGGGGGGCTGATGTCATAAATATGAGCATCGCGCCTGAATGCATCCTTGCGAACGAGGCAGGCATTCCTTACGCAGCAGTCGCAATGAGCACAGACTATGACTGCTGGAAAGACGATGAGAAGCCAGTCACATGGGAAGAGATCTTAGAAGTCTTTGGCAAGAATGTCGAGAAGGTGACAAGATTGCTGGTCAATGCTATACCTAAGATAAATTGAGTCGATACAGATAAAAGAAGAACTCTGCCGAAAACATATATGATCCAAGAATTAAAAATAGATTGATCCCTTATTCAAGAATAAGCTTGGCTGCTTCATACTTATCTTTTACTATCTCTCTTGCCTCAGGAATGATCTTTTTCCAGCTTCTTTCCACCTTATCCTTCATCCAATTCCTTGTCTCTTCTATATCCCTGCTATGCTTCACCATATTAAGATAGAAAAGAGGTACTATCGTATCAAAATGGCACATAGCATCTGCACTTGCTACGCATTCAGCCTCAACAGTCTCCCTTTTTATCGACTGGCTACCCCTATGGGAATTTATGCAGTGTTTTATCCTTTCAATCTTATCCTGAGGATAGCCCAATCCTTTCAGGATCCTCTCTGCCTCAACAGGACCTGTTATATGATGGGTCTCATCACCCCCATTTAACCTGGTGATATCATGAAGCCAAGCAGCAATCTCAACTACTTCCTCATCAGCGCCCATCTTCTTTGCAAGTATCTTTGAATATTTGACAACAATAGGTATGTGATAGTTCCAGTCCCAATCGTCTGCTTCTTTCCTGACGATCTCTTTTATCTTTTCTATTATATTTTGGTCCATAGGCTTCCGGATTTGCCAGCCGTTTATATTACTTTCTGTCAAAAAGTTTAAATAATAACACCAAATAATCTTATTTATGCCGATAAAATCGAGGATAAGGACTGTGCCTCACTGGCCTAAGCAGGGAGTGATGTTCCGGGATATAACTACCCTCCTAAAAGATCCTATAGGTTTCAAGCTGGTAATAGATGATTTCATGAAGAGATACAAGGATCAGGAGATCGATGTGATAGCGGGCATAGACTCAAGAGGGTTCATCCTTGGAGGCGCCTTGGCATATCTTATGGAGAAAGGCTTTGTGCCGATAAGGAAAAAAGGCAAGCTGCCTGCAGAGACTGTTGCAGAGACATACGAGCTTGAATACGGCACTGACACAATAGAGATACATAAGGATGCTATAGAAGATGGCCAGAAAGTTCTTATCGTCGACGACCTCATAGCGACAGGAGGGACTGCACTTGCTGCTGCAAAGCTGGTGAAAAAGCTCGGCGGAGAGATAGTTGAGATGGCTTTCATAGTGGATCTCCCTGACCTTAAAGGCGGAGAGAAGCTGGAGAAAGCAGGAATCAAGTATTATGCTCAATGCGAATTCGAAGGAGATTAAGCAGTTCGTGCAACTCAACGAAGTTGAAGTTGCACCAGCTTCGCGTGTGAACGGAGCGAGCCGTTCTGTGAGCTTGAAGGAGATTAATTTAAATATAACCTATTTTCTTCTGCCGTTAAAATGGCGGAAAAGATTTTCATAGAAGATTTCCTTTCAGAGCCTTCATTAAAAGAGGGCCAGAAAGACATAAAGGCAGCAATAAAAGAAGTGATAGGATCCTATCAAAGAGAAGGCTGGAATCATAAAATAGTGTTGACCAGGGGGAGGATCGACCTTTTCGTAAGCTCTCCTGAAGGGAACACCTGGAGCGGAGCTAGGATAAAGTCAGAAGCCTGCAATGGCAACAGCCAGGAGTATAAAGACGCCTTAAGGCTTTTCAGCGCACTTTATTGGGATCTTGGAGGCAGAGAATTCGTGAACCTCCCGCTAGGAGTATATTCCCTCAAGAACTGTTAATGCCCTCTCTGATCATAGCTAAAAGTAAAGCTAATGTTTCTTGCCATTCTTAAATGGCATCTCTTTCGCCATTGTCTTAAGATAGTTCTCCAGAGGTATAGATCTCTCGATCATCCCTTCATACATTGCCTTATACATATTCCTTATGTCTAGGCTGTGTATCAAGGATCCGAAAGTAGCGCCTTCATGTATCATAGAAAGATATACTGAATCCTCATTCATGAATATCTGCATAGGTATCATCTCATCAAGCAGATATACCTCTATCTTATACTCTTTCAGGTTGTTCTTCAGGTCTTTGATCATCTTTTCTGTGAATTCTTCACCAAAACTCTTCCTTGCCAGGTTGATGTGGAAATCAAAGGTCTCTTTGCACATTATGGATATCAGGGTCTTTCCGCTCTTATAAGCATCGATATATGCACGGTTGACCATTAGTGATGTCTCAGGAGAAGAGTGCGCCAATGTAGGCCTTGCCTTTGAAACCTCTTTCCTAAGCTTTAGGAAATCCTCAAAATTGTTAGGATAGATTACAAAAGGCATTGAGCCGAACCTCGAGAAGGTATAAAGCTTCTTGCATGAGCCTAGCATCTTAAGCTGGAAATAGGTAAACTCCTCTTTGGTCCTGGTTATCTCAATATAATTATCATCATCGCCGTTCTTAAGAGTCCTCAGCAATGCAGCTTCATCTATTATCACCTTATTGAACTTGTTCTTCATGAATATCCTTATTCTTTCTTCCATGCCATCGATAGTATAAACACAGGGCTTTTTACCCTTTTTTCCGATAAGACCGTATTCAAGCAGTTGGTTCAGATGTTCATACAGCCTTCCCAGAGGTATGTTCGCTTTTGAAGATATCTTCTTTGCAGTCATATCCTCATTCTTAAGCGATCTCAGTACAGATATCTCTTTCTCATTAAGCCCACATCTGTCCTTCAGAGAATCAAAGAAATTCTTTCCGATTACCATAGAAATGATATACTTTTTGTATATTTAAATGTTTCTTTTTAACACATTTTAACATTTTTTTGTAGGAAATGTATTTAAAGGTTATAGGCTGTATAAACCTTAAATTTGAGGTTTTAGGATTTAGGTGAATGTATAAAATTAGGATTAGCGGGAGCTATTTTCCAAGGCCATGCAAAAGATAATTTTGGAACACTATTCAGAAAGTATCGCCTATTTGTTGAGAGACAATGATCTCTCTGGAAGATAGCAATGACTTACAGAGATATAATCAATAGTCAAAATCAAGATATACCCGTAGAAAGATAAGAAATCAACAAAGATTATCCGGCTGAAATCGTAAAAAAAACAGGACTGATTCCGGTCAGGGTAGGTTACATCAATTCATCTACCGGAAAAATAACAGTAAAGAAGATAGCGAGAGCTATTTCCTTAGGCATGCAGAAGATAAAAGAAGCAGAACAGATCAATATGAAAGACAGAAAAGGAAACAGGCCAAAGCTAGGGATCGTTGGAGTGATAAGGGAATTCCTTGATCATCAAAACACACAGAAGATAGTCTTGGAGCACTATTCAGACAGCATAACATATGTCCTTCGTGATGAGCCCTGCAATGAACATGCGTCCTATAATAATGAGACTGAGAGGCTTTTCTTCGCGAAAAAATCCCTTTTTGATGCTGTCAAAGAAGCGATCGAGTCTCCTGCTCTTAGGTCAGAGAACCGAGTTTATGGGATATACACTAAATATGGTTATAACAATAAGCCTGACCAGTGCAACAGCAACAGAATACCTGCTCATGAGCCTATCCGTGAAAGAGTATTTGTGGATCTTGTTGTAGACCTTAACAGCAAGGTCCCTATCATCGATGCAAGCTATGTGATAAGGCCGAGATAGATGAAGCAAAAAAATGAACTAGCGTCAGCTATGATAAGCTAGGAGGAATCAAAATGGGAAAACAAATTAAAGGCAAACCAAAAAATCTTGAGTCGGTTACGGGCAGTCTTTTTAGCTCTTTAAAGCGGCGAGTCCCTATCTTGCTGATTGCAGGAGGTCTTGCTCTCAGCGCTTTTGGTTATGGATGCTATCCGCAGGGCGATGATGGCAGCGGCAATAATAAAGATGAACCTACAAAAAAAGCATTTTATTATCAGGATGCAGACAGAGATGGTTATGGCAATCCTAACATATCCCTCATGCTTCCTCATTCAGATACTGCACCTGAGGGATATTCCGAAAATAACCTAGATTGCAGGGATTATGATGAAGATATATACCCTGGCGCCCCTGAGCTCTGCGATAATGAACATAACGATTGCAATGACCTGACAAAAGCAGATGGGTTAAACGAAGCTTGGTACAACCAATCGACTTCTTGCGGCGTCGGCGCATGCGCTTCAACAGGCCAATATATATGTTCATCAGGAATCAAGAGAAATACCTGCACTCCAGGAACCCCTGAAGTAGAACAATGCTCGGATGGCATAGACAAGGATTGTGATGGGATCATACAGAAATACCTGTCAAGGACATACTATCTCGATGAGGATGGCGATGGCTTCGGCAGCATATTATCCCCTATAAGCGTCCAATCATGCACTTCCCCTCCAGGTTACGCAGGAAATGATGATGATTGCCTTGATGCGCTTGATATCTCTGATATCATAGATCCAGCCACAGTATCTCCAGCAGAAAAACAGAAATGCGCTTATATCAACAATGATTGCAGCATCTATTACAACGATTCTTCAAAATATGGCTGCATCAATGAATGCATCCCGAAGGATGCCGACTTGAATGTCGGAGAGATAGCCATGATAAGATATGGCTCCCCTTTCGGAGAGATGCTCTCTGCATTAGGGACTCTTTCTATATTCTCGTTCGATCCATACTGGTTGATAGAATGCGAAGGTTTCTCGATATATGGCAACCACATCGGCGGTTCGGGCTACACTCTGCAGATAATAGATGATGACAAAACCATGTGGATCTATGCAGCATGGGGAGGTGTCAGGAGGATAGGAGTATACCCTGGCTGGGACGGACTGATAAACGGGAAATACAATCCTCCTGGAAGGCAGATAGAGGATTTCATCAAGAACTTCCCAGGAGGGGTCGAATGCGATGAGGGGATATACAAGGTTGATTTCGATCTCACAATACCTGGCTCAGGCAGCGATTCAAGATCGATCAAAGTGGGGCATGAAGGGGGAGTAATAGAACGGATAATCCTCGATTCTGATACATACAATTGCGACATCGATGCGCCCAGATCATTAAGGTGATAATGATAAGTAGAGATAAAAACAAGAGTTCGGAGGCTAAAAATGAAACAAGAAAATTTATCAGACAAGATAATCAGCTATTCAGGTAGATTGGCTAAGAGCGCGAAGAGAATGGCTGCTGCAGGTGCGATAGCATTGGCCTGCTATGCTTCCCCTGCAATCGGGCAAGAGCCTGAACCTGAAGTAAAGCAGAGCCTTATAGAAAAATACCAGAACAGCGATTCAAGGATAAGGCTGTTTGTCGAAGGAGGGATTGAGCCTAAGATGAGCAATCCTATCAGGGAGATCACAGATATACCTGAAGACATAAGGCTTGTCAGGATACATCCTAGCGATGATTATGCTGATCCTGCTAACAACGGTCCTATAAAAGACACCAATATGGTGGGTCCGACCATGATAGAGTTCAGAGCCCTCAAGATGGGCCTCGAGACAGAACTGTTCGACAAAGTTTATCTTGACCTGTATTATGAATTGGATCTGAACATCATGAGCAGAGGAGAGGCCAATTCAAGGAATTACACAGACGACCCTGGATCAGACAACAGAGGCTATGGCGCAGCTCTGACTTACAATGCACCCAATATCACCCCCATAGCCATCCTCGCACAGAGAGTCGACCTAAGATTCCCGATAAATGATTCATGGAGGATGTCGCTTGGAGCAGGGTATAGGGAATATGATCTT
Organism: uncultured Methanosarcinales archaeon; assembly: GCA_964399255.1. GTDB lineage: Archaea > Nanobdellota > Nanobdellia > Woesearchaeales > CAYNQH01 > CAYNQH01. The sequence continues at coordinate 17,023 of CAYNQH010000007.1, forward strand.
GTCATAGAAAAAGGATGGGACCGTTATGACAGCTTTGAGGTGGACGAATACGTAAAGATTGCAGACATCAAAGAGACTGGATACTACCTAAGCATGATCTATGTGCCAGGTATCTCTAAAGAAGAAGATAAGAAGAGGCTCAGCATGGATTTCACTTTAGGCATACTAAATGTAGAGACTGAGAACGAGAAGGCAAAAGTTGTCCCAAACAATCCAGGGGTATCATTTTCCATAGGGCTCAAATACCGGCTTTAGACAATTAATTTTTTATTTTTTGATTTTGATATTATCTAGATAAAAGGATAGGAGGCACTAAAGATGAAAACAATCGACCTAGTGGATACTATAAAAAAATATTCAGGAAAGATTGCAAAGGCAGGCCTGAATCTTGCTGCAGCAGGAAGCTTGGCAGCATTGCTCTGTACCTGCGCGCCGGATGCAGCAGCTGAAGATAAAAAGGATGGACCATATAAACCCCATGCTACACAGACTGTCACCACGATTGACGGCAGCACATTGCTTGTTAATGGATCTCCTTTCAATATAAGAGGCGTTCGATATCAGCCGACGCCTGTCTGCACACATCCTGCAGCAGAGAATGGGGATTTCTTCACAGATGAATGGATGAACATAGTCAATAGGGACTACCCTCTCCTTAAGAGCATGAATGTGAACGCGATCATGAATTATGACACATCGATCACAGCAGACCATACTGCAGCATTCGATATTCTGATGAGCGATCCGAAGA